>DASXDC010000183.1:0-21850 GCA_036490855.1 Chthoniobacterales bacterium | reverse complement strand
ACCGTGATCGCGGTCACGACGCTCGAAGTCGTCGAAGTGCCGACGCCGGCCGCGCCGCCCTTCACCGTCAGGCCGCGATAGCAGGCGATCGCGCCGATGAGCAGGCCGAACATGAAGCTTTTCAGGATACCGGTAATGATATCGCGCATCAGGAGTGCATGGAGAACGAGGTCCTGGAAATAAACGAAGGCGATGTTGAAATAGGCGCGGGAGATGAGCGCTGTAGCAACAATTGCCGCGAGGCTTGAGATCACACTCAGGCAAGGCATGAGCGCGAAGAGCGCCAGCATCCGCGGGGCGACGAGAAACCGGAGCGGCCCGATCCCCATTGCTTCGATCGCCTCCACTTCCTCCGACACCTGCATCGTCCCCAGTTCGGCCGTAAACGACGCGCCGATTCGCGCCGCGAGCATGATGCCAGTAAGCAACGGCCCGAGCTCACGCGTGAAAGCGATCGCAACCAGCCCCGGCACGAGTCGTTCCGTGCCGAAGCGCTGCAGTTGGTATCCAGTCAGGAGCGCCATCGTTAGGCCGAGAAAAAACGAGACCATCGCCACCAGCGGGACCGAGCCGACCCCGGCTCGCTCCGTATAGCGGAAGAAACTTGCTGCACGGAAAGGGACGCGGCCGCGACGCATCCGATCGAGCGTTTCCCCGATCGTATTGATGATGAACCAGAACATGCTCCCGACCTCAACGAGCATGGACCAGCTCTTCTCGCCCACATCGGCGACCAGCTCGGCCGGCGCGTTGACCAGCGTCTCGGCGGCTCGAGGCGTCGGCGTAGGGTTGGCGGCCATAAGCAAGGGGGGAAGTTGCCTCACTTCGCATGAGCGGCAAGTATTAGGCAATGCCGCCATCGGGACTTCCCGCTCACGCGGACGGCAAGCGCGAATCCTCTTTATGCATCGACTCCTACACGCCTTGTGGCTCGGCAGTTTCCTGCTTGCTGGAATGGCCATCGCCAAAGAGAACCAACCTATGAAATTCGGCATGGTGATCCATGGCGGCGCGGGAACAATCGAGCGGAGTCAAATGACGGCGGAGAATGAGGATGCGCATCGGGACGGCCTCGAGCAGGCGCTCAAGGCCGGTTACGCGATCCTCGATCGCGGCGGCACCAGCGTGGATGCGGTCGAGGCGGCGATCCGGGTGCTAGAGGACAATCCACTTTTCAACGCCGGCAAGGGCGCTGTCTTTACCCATGAAGGAACGAACGAGCTCGACGCTTCGATTATGGACGGCAAGACGATGAACGCCGGCGCAGTCGCGGCCGTGAAACACATTCGCAATCCGATCAGCCTCGCGCGGCTCGTGATGGAGAAGTCGCCGCACGTCATGCTGACGGGCGACGGCGCCGAAGCGTTCGCGAAAAAGATGGGCATCACGATGGTCGACCAGAAGTATTTCTTCACCGAAGAACGCTGGCAGGCGCTGCAAAAGGTGAAGGCATCAAGTAAGCCAAAGAGCGACAGGGATTGTCACGGCACGGTCGGCGCGGTCGCACTCGATAAGGCCGGAAATCTCGCGGCCGGCACTTCGACCGGCGGGATCACGAACAAGGAATTCGGCCGGGTCGGAGACTCGCCGATCATCGGCGCCGGCACCTACGCGAGCAATCTGACCTGCGCTGTTTCCTGCACCGGCGACGGCGAATATTTTATCCGCGCGGCCGTCGCTCACACCGTCTCGACACTGATCGCCGACAAAGGAACGCCGGTGAAGGAAGCCGCCACGACGGCGCTCGAAAACGCGAAGAAGCTCGGCGGCACCGGCGGGCTCGTCGCGCTCGACCGGAATGGCAATTTCGCGATGCCTTTCAACACCTCCGGCATGTATCGCGGAACGGTTGACGCCGAGGGCAAGATCAACGTCGAGATTTATCGTTAGGTCGTTTTTGAGATGGCACACCACGAATACGCTTCCTGACGGCCATGTTCTGATCGCCGGAGGCTCGGGCCCATCGGAGCCGATCTGGTTGCGAGCCGGCCAGCGGATCCCCGACGATTGAGCGGATATAGCAACTATCTTGGAAGAGGGAAGAGTGCCACCGTGGCGGTTGGCCTTGGCAGCTATACGGCAACGAGGCTGGCCGATGGAACGGGACTCATCAGTGTCGGATACATGACCGGACGACCGACTGCCTCCTCTGAAATTTCTCTGCCCAACTGACCGATCGACAACCGAGCAAGTTACTCGATGATATCGAGAGTCGCGCGTTGGCCGTGGCGTGATGCGGCGCTCGAGAGCAGGGCGCGAATCGAGCGGATCGTTTGACCATTGCGGCCGATGATGCGGCCGACATCGGTTTGGCGCATCTGCAAACGAAACACCGTCGTGCGGCCGTTCGGAATTTCCGAGAGCATGACCTCATCGGGAAATTCGACGAGCTGGCGGATGATGAACTCAAGAAATTGTCTCACGCGTTCGACCCTAACGACGCGGCCCCGGGTTGTCCACTCTGGAGGGAGACTCGCTGGTGTCAGCCAATACTATTCGGCCGCGGCTTCGGCGGGCGTGTCTTCGGTCTCCGTTTGAGTGGGAGCTGCTGCGCGGGCACGGCTTTTTTTCAAGAGGCTGCGGACGGTGTCGGACGGTTGCGCGCCTCGTGCAATCCAATGCTCCGCTCGATCGATTTTCAGTGAGCTGTTGTCTCCCACTTTCTTCGGATCGTAAGTGCCGATGATCTCGATGAATTTCCCGTCCCGCGGACTGCGGCTGTCGGCCACGACGACTTTGTAATAGGGGCGATTCTTCGCGCCTTCTCTGCGGAGTCTGATTGAAACGGCCATTACGGAAAGATGTTGAGTGTTACGTGGTGGATCGGGGATGAAATGAATCGCCTAAATCGCGGAAATCGCAAGTCAGCTCTTCATCCGCGACATTTGCGCCATCATTCGCTTCATCTTGCCGGCGTTCTTCATCATCTTGCGCATCTGGTTGAAGCGTTGGAGGAGATCGTTCACCTGCGTCACTGTGCTGCCGCTCCCGCGCGCGATCCGCTGACGGCGCCGGGCGTTGAGAATGTCGGGACGTTTGCGCTCCTCGTCTGTCATCGAGAGCACAATCGCTTCGGTGCGCTTGATCTGCTTTTCGTCGACGTTCAGATCCTTCACATTGCTCATACCCGGCAGCATCCCGAGGATATTTTCAAGCGGGCCGAGCTTCTTCATCGTTTTGAACTGCGCGAGGAAATCGTTGAAGTCGAAGGAGGCGGTCCGGAGTTTCTGCTCCATTCGCGCGGCTTCTTCTTCGTCGATTGCCTCGGCCGCCTTCTCGACCAAACCGACGATGTCGCCCATCCCGAGAATACGACCCGCCAATCGATCAGGCACGAACGGCTCAAATTGATCGAGCTTCTCGCCCACGCCGGCGAATTTGATCGGGCGCTGCGTCACCTCCCGCATCGAGAGCGCGGCGCCCCCGCGCGCGTCGCCGTCCAGTTTGGTCAGGACGATGCCGGTGATGCCGAGAGCTTCATGGAAATGCGTCGCCACGCTCACCGCCTGCTGTCCAGTCGCGGCGTCGGCCACGAGCAAAACCTCCTGCGGTTTGAGGAATTCCTTTAGCCGCTTGATCTCCTCGATTAGAACGGCGTCGACTTCCTGCCGGCCGGCAGTATCAAAAATCTGGACGTTGCCGCTCTGTTGCACGGTCCAATCCAGACTCGCGGCGGCGGAACGGATCACCTCCTTCTCGTTAGGCGGTGGAATGTAGACTGGGACGCCAACTTGTCGGCCGAGAGTCGCCAATTGCTCGATCGCCGCGGGACGTTGCAGGTCACACGCGATGAGGAGTGGTGCGCGCCCTTGTTTTTTTAAGTAGCCAGCAAGCTTGGCGGAAGAGGTGGTTTTGCCGGCGCCATTCAGGCCGACCATCAGGATGCGCGCTGGTTTGGTGAGATTGAGCGGCTCGGCGTCGCCGCCGAGGAGCGCGGTCAGTTCGTCGTGGAAAATCTTTACGATCTGTTGCCCGGGAGTGACGCTGCGCAGCACTTCTTCGCCCAGCGCTTTTTCCTTCACCCGGGCGACGAAAGTCTTCGCGACCTGGTAATCAACGTCCGCCTCCAGCAGCGCGAGGCGCACCTGGCGCATCGCGTCGCTCACATTCGTCTCGCTGATCGAGCCGTGCCCGCGCAGGTCCTTGAAGATGTCCTGCAGTTTATCGCCAAGTTGTGAAAACATGAATCGTTAGTCGTTAGGCAAGAGGATCGCCCGGGGTCGTTTCCCTAGCACGGACTGGCGATTCTTTCCACTCTCACCGGCGACCTGCCGTCTGGTCGAGGTGCGCTCGTTCGCAAATCCAGCCGGTTCGCTTCATGTTGCAGTGAATGAATAATTCCGCCCTCCTCCACATCGTCGAAAGGCTCGAAGGTTTTCTCGGCAAGCTGCCGGAGTCGATTCAGAAACCGGTCCTGCACGAGCTCACCCCCTTGAAGGAGCTCTTCCTCCAACAGCGTCCGCCCCGCTTCGTTCTCACCGGCTCTCACCCAATACCGTTGCTCGATTTAGTTGCGGGTGTCTTTGCCGACAAGACTGACCCGGCCCCGTCACGCGAAATCCTGACTGGTCTCTACCGCTGGCAAAAAATTTCTTTCGGCGAGCATGGTTCGATTCAGCTACTCGATGCGCGCGGAGCGGATACGGCTGCGCTCGACCTTGTCCGGGAAGGATTGCAACATCAGCCGACTGATCTGTTTTTCTTCCTCGCTGCCGAACGCGACGCAAAAGTGGCGACACGTAAAGAGATCGAACGGCTGGAAAAACTCCTCGCCTTTAACGGCGACGGCACCGGGGAAGCGAAGTTGATTGAGCTGCAGGTCGGCGCTTCCACGCCAGTTCTAAAGGAATCAGATGCCTCACTCGTGCGAGCGAGCCTGATCGGCATCTATTCGTTAGGCCCGAGTCTTCGTCGGGTTTTGGCGGAGGAATTGCCTAACGAAGCCCGGGTAGAATTGGTCCGGAGCAGCGGGGACCGCGAAGCGCAGGCGGCGATCGCGGAGATGCTGGTGAAATCGACCAGCGCGATCTGCGCGGCAGTGGGCGCGCAGCCCATTCCGTTGGCGGATTTGCCGATCCTGACCACTCTGCAACTGGTGATGGTTTCCGGAATTATGTACATCAGCGGCCGCGAACGCAGCCTGCGTGCAGCGACAGAATTTGTCGGCGCACTCGGAGCGAATGTCGGTCTCGGAATGATCCTGCGCGAGGGGACGCGGGCCGCCCTCAAGTTCTTCCCGGGGTGGGGGAATGTTGTTTGCGGAATGGTGGCTGGCGCCGGAACTTTCGCAATCGGTCGAGCCGCGACGGTCTACTTCATCGAGGGAGCTTCTCTCCGCGACGCGCGCCGCGCCTTCGTTGAAAATAAGAAGCAGCGTCTCGCTCCTTCCAGGAAACAAAAGAAGGCGCTTCCCGGCGGGACGACTCGCGATCCGAAAGGTAAAGGATGAGGCCGACCGCAGGACGAGCCTGACCCGCCGTCCTTTCATCATGTGGCACAATTCGGTCGCGCCGAAGATCGCACTCGGACGGTTGAATAACTTGTGAATAAATTTCGCAATCCGGTGCAAACTGTTCACAGAATTTTGTGAACAATCCGGCGTTTCTCCGAGGTCCATCGCGCCCATCGTTTTTCATCTGATGAAGCTTTCGGAAATCGAACGCACGCTGCGCGAGATTCGCGTCACGCCCGTCAAAACCCTCGGTCAGAATTTCCTGCACGATCAAAATCTGGCGCGCTGGGCGGTACAACAAGCCGAGCTTTCGGCGGCTGATTTCGCGCTTGAGATTGGCCCTGGGCTGGGCGCGCTTACCGGCCCGGCTCTTGACTCCGGAGCGCAGGTTTTGGCAATCGAGAAAGATGGCCGGCTCGCCGAATTTTTACGTCAGCATTTCGCGGGTCGCAGTCTCGAGGTCGTGCACGGCGATGCGCTCGATTGCAAGGTGGGAAAATTGTTTCCGCGTTGGCCGGTGAAATTGTTAGGCAATCTTCCCTACTATATCTCGACCCAAATCCTGCTGCACTTCCTGCAACCTCCGACGCCCATCACTACGGCTTTGTTGATGTTACAGAAGGAGGTGGCGTTGCGCCTATCAGCGGAACCGCGTTCAAAAGACTACGGAATTCTTAGTCTCGTCGTGCAGTCACAGTGTCGTGTCGAATATTTGCGGAGCATCCCCGGGACAGTTTTTCTGCCGCGACCCGAGATTGATTCCGCTTTCGTTCGTGTGAGGCCGCGTTTGCCTAACGAACTACCGGAACACGATCACGAGCTCTTCCTCGCACTCGTTCGTCGCGGCTTTTCACAGCGGCGGAAACAACTCGGCAAGCTGCTCAAGGAAGAGGTGAAGGAATGGCCACGCGCCGCGGCGGAAATCGGGGTTGCCGTGCAGGCGCGAGCGGAAGAATTGTCGCTCGAGCAATGGATCGCGCTCGCCAATTTCTGCCGGCCGGTTGCTTTAAACATTGCAGGCAATGATCCCGCCGAACAACTGGCGGTCGTCGATGAATTCGATCGCGTGACCGGTGCTGCGACACGTGCCGAAGTACATGGGAATAACTTGCGGCATCGAGCCGTCCATATCTTCCTTTTCGACGCAGCGGGTGAGCTCCTCCTGCAGAAGCGCTCACGGTGGAAGGACCGCCACCCGAATGTCTGGGATTCGAGCGCAGCCGGGCATGTCGGCATCGGCGAAGATTACGAGACGACCGCCGCGCGCGAGCTGGAGGAGGAGCTGGGAATCACGGCGGAACTGGAGGAAATTGCCAGTCTCACTGCTTCTGAAGAGACGGGTCAGGAATTCATCCGGCTCTTCCGCGGACGACACGAGGGCCCGTTCCACCGGGCAGGCACCGAAATCGACCTGGTGGAGTTCTTCTCTCCCCCGATCATCGAGCGATGGATCGATGAAAGACCGGGCGACTTTGCGCCGGGCTTTCTCGAATGCTGGCGTGCCTACGATTTGGCGAAAGGGCGTGCCTAACGAACCTGTGGCCTAACGACGGCGTGAGCCGGCCTTGCCCGCTTTTTGCGGGGCGGATTTTTTCGCCGGCTTGGCGGCGCTTTTGCTTTTCGGAGTGGCAAGCGTGGTGCGGGGCGGTAAATCGCCCATCACTTCCCGGCGATGTTTGCGAGCCGCTTTACGAGCCTGCTCTTTTCCGCCGTAAACAGCGTCGCTGAACATTCTCGTGCCGGTTGAAGTACCGCGAACGAAGTGCACCTGAAATCCATGCGTCTGCTTTTTGGCACGAGGTTTGGTGTCGATGCGCTTGATGTTTTGTTCAGAATCGGGATTGGATCGTGTCCTCATAATTTTTTAGCCTAACGAATGAGCGTAAGGTCAACTTTTCTGTTATGCAAATAGAGGGTGCATGATTTTACAATTTTCCGCTCCCGACGCCGAGGGCATCCGTGGGCAGTTCCCATGCCTGGACTTTTTCGCGATAGACCTCCCGCGGCAGGAGCACGTAGCAGGGATGTCGCTCCGCTCGCAGCCAGGTGATGAGACGGACGAGATCTGCCTCCGACATCGTGGTACAACCCGCGCTTGGTCGCGACGGACCGCGCCGAATATGGAAGAAGATCGCGCTTCCGTCGTTAGGCACAGGCGCATCTGAGTTGTGCCGGATCTCGACCAGCCAACGATAGGCGAAGTCGTTATGCCGCATCTTTTCTTTCGCGAACCACGGCGGCGGATTGCCCGGGTCGCCGATCGTGACGAAGCGGTTGTAGTCGGGCCGTCTCGGGTCATCGATCCAGGCGTCAGCTTTTGTCACTTGGTGAAACGGAAAATCAGCACCCGGCGGCAGCGCGCGATCATAAGTGTAGATGCGGCCGATCTGAAAAATCCCGGCCGGCGCGCGGTTGTCGTGTTCCTTTTTGTGGCGACCTGCTTCGTCCTGACCGGCGACTCCGCGGCCCCAGGCGAGCCCGTTTTTGCCAAACAAGACGGGAACTGCGTCACCGATCTTCCTCCAGGGTCCCGCTGGGGTCCGTTCGAAACGCTGCAGTGTGCCGCGCATCGAATCCCAGTTCGGCGCCAGCGCGACAATCAACTGCTCGCAGTCGTCCGGCACTCCGGCGGCACAGGCACTGCTGGCGATGAGAAGCAACCATGCTGGCAGAAACCACCGTCGAAGCACCCGTGACATCGGCTAATCTACACATCGCGCCGGAGCGTCCAGTCACAGCGCACAGAGGGAGATGGGCAATCTTGGCGCCGCTTCTTCTCCTGCTAGCGACATTTGCGGTCTATGCGCCGGCCCTGCGGAATGGGTTTGTCTGGGATGATCAGGCGCTCGTTTTGCGTGATCCGCTCATTCGAAGCTGGCGGTTGATCGGCGAAGGATTTCAGCATTTCTTGTTCACCGATGCGGCCGCTTCTGATTTCTATCGGCCGCTGCAACGGCTCAGCTACACGCTCGATTACGCGGGATTTTTCGTCGGGCCGGTTGGCTATCATCTCGTCAGCATTCTCTGGCACGCTGCCGCCGGCCTCGCCCTCTACTTCTTCGCTGGAGAATTCCTGCGTTCTTCGCCGGTCGATTCGCCTCTTCGCCACGCGGTTCCTTTTTTCGCCGCACTTCTCTGGCTTATCCATCCGATGCAAAGCGCGGCGGTCATTTATGTAGCCGGTCGGGCGGATCCAATGGCGGCCGCGTTTGGATTCGGCGGGCTCTTTCTTGGTCTGCGCATGTTGCGGTCGGATCGACGAAGGCAGATGTGGATTTTTGGAATCGGCACCGGCTTTTGTTTGCTGGCGAGCGCGCTGAGCAAGGAGATCGGACTAATCTTTCTCCTCGTCTGGCCGATCCTCCTTCTGGCGCAGAAAACACGCCGCGCAACGTTAGGCGCGATCGGTATTGTCGCGGCCGTGCTCGTCGCCTACCTGAGTTTGCGCCTGACGGCTGAACACATTCCGCCGCCAACTCCACCGAGGATGCCTTTGATCGAGCGACCGATCATCGCCGCGCGGGCGGTTGCCGAATACGCGGGACTGCTGATTTTCCCCTGGCGATTGCATATGGAGCGAGACGTCGAAACGCGTCCGTCTGGCTTTGCGACCGCGAGCCTGAATGCGGCCTCTTGGCGAGAACTGCAGACGCTCCTGGGATTTGTCGTGATCGCGGCCGTCATCTTTGCGCTCTGGCGGTCGCGAAAACGCCCGGCGATTTTTCTTCCGCTCTTTCTCACGATCGTTTGCTACCTGCCAGTGAGCGGACTCGTGACACTTAACGCGACCGTTGCCGAGCACTGGCTGTATCTGCCGAGCGCCTTTCTATTCCTCGCCGCCGCGGCCGCGCTCATTTCCTCCCGCTTCTCCGGGTGGAGATCCTGGATTTCGAAAATTACCGTTCTTTGCCTAACGACCTGGTTGCTTTTCCTCGGAGGTCGCACTTTTGTCCGGACCTTCGATTGGAAGAACCAACGCACTTTTCTCACTCGCACAATTGCGGACGGCGGCGATTCAGCGCGCATGCTGATCAATCTTGGTGGTTTCGAATTAGGGGCGGGCCACGTCGCTGCGGCGCGTCAGGCGTTGGAACGCGCGTTGGCGAAGGAACCGGGAAATCCATTGGCGCAGCTCAATTTCGCCGCGGTCGAAATCAGGGAGCGCAAGTTTGCCGATGCCCGCGCTCGCCTGAAAAAAATCGTCGAGTCACCAGAAATGCGGGCCCGAGCTGAGGAGAGTCTTGCCGTGCTCGAGAATCGGGAGACGGGCCAAGTCAATCTGATGCGACTCCGTTTGGCGGCGCGGCTCGGGCCACCGAACTGGTCCATTGAGCAGCGCTACATCAAAGCGCTGGCTGATCTTGGTTATCCTGATCGCGCCATCACCGAATTGAAAACCTGCCTCGTGCTCGCGCCCTATCGCTCGGAAAGCTGGCTGATGATGCAACGACTTCTCCTCAAGATCGGCCGGCCTAACGAGGCCGCCATCGCCTGGCGGGAAGCCGAGGATGCTGACGTCCATTTGCGCGATCGACTGACGTCACGCTGAACTCCCTACGTCCGCCGGCTACCCGACCGTCGAAATCCTAATGATGCTTCAATTTCGTAAAACGCTCATCGTCGCTCTCCTGATCATGTCGCCACTGCCCGCCCGAGCGCAATCGCCTAACGATGCCATGAAGCCGCTTCCTACTCCGAGCGTTCCTGCCGGACCGCGCCCGACCGCGACTGTCACGCCGCTCCAAGCTTCTCCGCAGCCGACGACGACGATCACTCCGTTACCGAGCGCCTCGCCTTCCGGAACGCAGCCGCAGACGACCAACACCATGACCCCGAGCCCAAGTCCGGGTCGTTAGGCAAAGGTTGCCCGTTCCACCGCTGCGGTGTCGTTAGGCAGGAATTTCATTCCAGCCAGCCAGATCAGGCCGGAAACGAGCATCACGCCGGTGACGAAAAGAAAAGCAATGCGGATATCGGAATGACCGGCGACAAAGCCTATCGAGGGAAAAGCAAGGAGGTCGCCGAGGATGTGGATGACGAAGATATTGAGGGCGAAAGCCATCGCGCGCACCGCGGGCATCGAGACATTGGCGATCGCGGTGTTCGAGGGGCCGGTATTGAGGAAGAGACAAAAAATTGCAAGGAACATCGCGACCCAGGCGAGCGGGAAGGAAAGGTAGAGGCCGCTGATAAATATCGGACACGCCAGAATCATACCCGCCCCCGACACAAGAAAGTCAGCGCTCGGATATCGCGGGCGCAACTTGTCCGCCAGCCAGCCGCCGATGAGGGTGGAAGTTAATCCTGCCACGACCAGAATCGCTCCGAAAAGCGTCTTGCCTGCGGCGGGCGCTTGCCCGCGGAAGCGCAGATATTCCGCGACCCAAAAGCCAATCCCGGCGACCGCGAAGGTCATCGCCGCTTGAGCGAGCGTGTTGATGGTGAAGGAGCGTATGCGGAAAAGGTGAAGGTAATCGGCGACTCGGATGCGACTGGCCGCCGCCCGTCGTCCGGCAGATCGTTCCGGCTCGCGGCGCAGGAAGCAGAGCAGCGCGAGCAGGAGCCCCGGCGGCACGACGAAATAAAACGCCCAGCGCCAGCCATAGCGCGCTCCGATTTGCCCGCCCAGAATGTAGCCAAGGGCACTGCCGACCGGAATCGCAGAACAGAAGATGGCGAGAATGCGCCCTCGTTTTTCGATCGGAAAAAGATCGGCCAGAATCGTGGGCGCGGCCGGGCCGTAGCCGCCTTCGCCGATGCCGACGAAAACGCGAGTCATGAACAAAATCGAGAAGCTGCCGGCCAGACCGGTGGCGCCGCTGGCGAGGCTCCAAAGGGTGAGAGCGCAACCGACAATCATCCAGCGCGAGAAGCGATCGGCCAGCCAGCCGAGGAGCGGTGCGCTCACCATGTAGGTGACGAGAAACGCATCCGCGAGCAGACCGGTTGCGGTCATCGCGTTCGGGTCGTTAGGCGCAAAGAAGGTGGCGCGAATCTCCGGCTCGACCGCCGCCAGGACCTGGCGATCGATGTAATTGAAAAGGTTGATCCCGAGAAGCAGGGCGAGCGCGGTGTAGGCACCGGGCTTGATCGAAGATGTGCTTCTCATCGAATTGTCGATTGCAGTGAGCGGCGCGCAGATTGTAAACCATAAATCAATGCCGCCAATTTCCGTCGCCGAGCGCGTGCTTCGCTTCTTTGGACTGCTGCTCGCGCGGATGATCTATCGCGTCAGCGCAACGGGGTTGGACCATCTGCCGCGAGGCGGCTTTCTCCTTTTGCCTAACCACATCACGTGGGTGGACGGAATCGTTCTCGCCATCGCCTCTCCGCGGCCGATCCGGTTCATGATCGCGGAAGAATATTATCGCAACCCCTACATCAATTGGGTGCTGCGGATCACTCGCACCATCCCGATCACTTCCCGCCGCTCGAAGAGCGCGATGCAAATGGCGTCGGAACTGATCCGCGATGGGCAAATCGTCTGCGTCTTTCCCGAGGGCGAGCTGACCCGCACCGGGGTACTCGGCGGCCTGCGGCGCGGCTACCAATTGATCGCGCGGCGAGCGGACGCGCCGGTCGTTCCAGTCTATCTCGATCAGCTCTGGGGCTCGATCTTCTCCTTCCAGGGCCAGCGCTTCTTTCGCAAATGGCCGCGACATTTTCCCTATCCGGCGGCAGTAGAATTCGGCGAAGCGCTGCTGCCTAACGAGGCCGACATCGCGACGGTCCGAGAACAACTTCTAAAGCTGGGCGAGCGTTGCTTCAGCCGGCGCCCTTCGCTCCGCTTGTCGTTAGGCGCGACCGCTCTTCGCGGCCTGGCGCGACATCCCTTTCGTACCGCGGTGATCGATGGGCTGGACGACTCTTCGCTCAGCCGGAGCAAGTTGTTAGGCGCGGCGGCGGCCTTGAGTAGACATCTGCGACGGGCCTGTCCGGAAAAGCGAATCGGGATCGTGCTGCCGGCGAGCAAGGGCGCGGTGGTGGCGAATCTCGCCGTCGCCCTCGCGGGCAAGGTTCCGGTGGGACTGAATTTCACCGCCGGCCGCCATGCGGCCTCCCGTGCGCAGGAGATCGCCGGCCTAACGACTGTGATTTCCGCCCGCGCCTTCGCCCAGCGGGTTCCAGATTTTCCCTGGCCGGAGCAGACGATCCAGCTCGATGAGTTGCTTCCGGGAATGAAGGCAAAGATTTTTCTCTGGTGGATGGCGGCGATTGTCTGCCCGGCGATCTGGCTCATTCACTGGCTGGAAGTGCCTAACGACGGTGATCATGAGGAGGCCGTCCTCCTTTTCACCAGCGGCAGCTCGGGGGACCCGAAAGGGGTCGTCCTGAGTCACCGCAATCTGGTCGGCAATGTCGCGCAGTTCCGCGTTGTGCTCGATGCGACGCGCGACGACCTCCTCCTCGCTTCGCTCCCTTTCTTCCACAGCTTCGGTTGCACGGTCACACTCTGGTTTCCGCTCATCGATGGAGTGCGAATTGTGACCTATCCCAATCCGCTCGACGCCGCGAAATGCGCCGAGCTGATCGCTCGCTACAAGGTGACGGTGGTGCTGGCGGCGCCGACTTTTCTGCGGGGTTACCTGCGGAAGGCTGAAGCGAAACAATTCGCGCACGTCCGCCTAACGATCACCGGGGCGGAGAAATTGCCGCGGGCCTTGGCCGAATCCTTCGAGGAGCGGCTCGGCCAGCCGGTTTTTGAAGGCTATGGCCTGACCGAGACGTCGCCGGTCGTGAGCGTGAACCTGCCGAACCCAAAGCCATCCATCCCCGGAGAGACGGTGCAGCCGACGAGCCGGCCGGGTTCGGTCGGAAAATTGGTGCCCGGTCTGGCGGCGGAAATTCGCGAACCGGAGACGGGCGAAAAACTTTCGCTGCACGACTCAGGCATGCTCTGGCTGCGCGGCCCGAATATTTTCGAAGGCTATCTGAAGGAGCCGGAACGCACTGCCGAAGTGATCCGGGACCGATGGCTCAAAACCGGCGACCTCGGGCGTTTCGACGAGGATGGATTTCTTTTCATCGAAGGCCGCCTCTCGCGTTTTTCGAAGATCGGCGGCGAGATGGTGCCACACGAGACGGTCGAACACAAAATCCAGATGGCGCTTGGTTTGAGCAACGAGGGAGAACGCGCCATCGCCGTCTCCTCCGTGACCGACGCACAAAAAGGAGAAGCGCTTGTGCTTCTGAGCACGATCGAGGTCGACCAGGCGCAGTTGCGTGCGCAATTGCAGGAGGAGGGAGTTCCAAATCTTTGGATCCCGAAAAAGATCAGGCGCGTTAGACAAATTCCCGTCCTCGCGACCGGCAAGCTGGATCTGCGTCGCTGCAGCGAGATCGCGGCCGAAGCGGGCGACTGAGCGACCGAGGCGATCTGCGCCTAACCAAAACGCCTAACGAGAAACGGCGGGCGTGACCTGGCAGGTTCCGATAAACGATCCGGGATGGGCATTTAGATAGTGGTTCACCCGCGTGGTGCGGATGCCGCGCTGCCGACCATTGTCGCAAATCTGCACCCGCAATTCCTGTGGGTTGAAACCACCGCCGCCGCCGACGGCGCCGGGTAGCGGCGCCTGGCTGATGGGAGGCGGCCCGCCATAGTTGCCCGGACCTTCCGCGGGGACGTCGAGAACTTCCTTGCCGTCGGATTCGTGCGTGCTCTCACCCTCGATCGCGTCGGCGCAATCGGGCGCGACGGCCATGGCCGCGTCTTCGACCGCGACCGCGGAAGCGGGAGCGGCGGCGACGGCGGCCGCTACGATCGTTCCGGTGAGGTGACAATCAAGCTGTTCACCGTGGGCGCAACGGACGACGGTCGCGACAATGTCGCCGGCGTATTCACCGTGCGCCGCGACGGCGGTCCGGGCAATCGCAGGCGATTCCTTGCGATGATTCTTCACCGCAGCACAGACGGCGGTAAGAAATTGCGGCTTACCTGCGGTCTTGAGCACAACCCCAGGCGGAAGTCCGGCTTCGATCATCTCGCGGGGCGACATCAGGCGCGCACGGGCCACGGGGATGGTCGCGAGCCAGAGTGCGGTCGTTAGGCCAAAGGCGAGGAGAAGCGTCGCGGCGGTCCTGGCCAGGCGGCTCGACTCTCGGGAAAGGGTGAGCAGTTTCTTCATATGGTTAGGCAGCGATCTTGTATGAAGTATTGGCCGGCGGGGGTCAAGGTTTAGAATCGCCGCTGCGCCCTCAGGCGTCGGCGTATTCAGGAACAAGCTCGCCTTCCGGACCGATCTCAGACTCCAACTCCCGCTCGCCCTCCTCGTTCATCCCTTCATTATGAGTGCGCGCGATCAGGACGTAGAGCGACGGCACAATGAAGAGAGTAAAGATGGTGCCGATACTCATCCCGCCGACGAGGACGAGACCGATTGAGTTTCGCGCCTTGGCACCCGCGCCGGTCACGAGCACGAGCGGGAAATGGCCCGCGACAGTCGCGATCGTCGTCATAAGGACGGGACGGAGGCGAATGCGCGCGGCCTGGGCGACAGCGGCGATCTTGTCGAGTCCTTCGCGTTGCAGTTTGTTGGCGAATTCCACCACGAGGATGGCGTTCTTCGAGATCAAACCGACGAGGGTGACGAGACCGACCTGCGAATAAATATTCATCGTCGTCGTCCAGCCGTTGGTGAAGAACGGAATGTTCGGGTTCGGCATTTTCAGGAAGGTAAAAATGAGCGCGCCGAACATCGCGAGCGGGACGGAGCCGAAGAGGATGATGAGCGGATCGCGGAAGCTGTTGAACTGCGCGGCGAGGACGAGAAAGATGAGGACGAAAGCGAGGCCGAAAGCGGGAAGGAATTTGTCGCCCTCGACCCGAAGCTGGCGCGATTCACCGGTGTAATCGATCGAGTATCCTTTCGGCAAAATCTTGGCCGCTTCCTCTTCCATCACTTTGAGCGCCTGATCGAGCGGGCCAATCGCGACGCCGCTGATCGTGACGGCGTTGAGTTGTTGCAGGCGATTAAGAGAACGCGGCACCACCTTGTTTCGAATGCTCGCGATCGTGCTGAGCTGGACAAGCTTTCCGTCCGGTCCGGTCACGTAGATGTTTTTCAACTGATCTGGATTCAGCCGGTCGACGCGCTTGATTTGCGGGATCACCTTGTAGGCGCGGCCGGCGATATCGAAGCGGTTGACGAAATCGCCGCCGATCATCGCGGAGAGGTCGGCGCCGACCTGCGCGAGGTTCAATCCCATCGCGGCCGCCTTGTCGTGATCGATTACGATCTCCGACTGCGGCTGGTCGATTTTGGTGTCGATCAGCGGCGGGAAAGCGAACTTGCCGCTCTTCGCCGCGGTGGCCTGTAACTGCTTCGCGAACTCCAGCATCTGCTCAGGCTCAGCGGTGGAGAGAATCACGAACTCGACCGGAAATTGCCCGCCACCGGGCAGGGCAGGGGGCATAACTGGAAACATCTGAATGCCGGGAATGCCGCCGAGCTTTTGTTGCACCTGCGGAAGTAACTGGAAGGCGGTCTCTTTCCGTTTATCCCATGGCTTCAGGACCATGCCGCCAAAACCGCTCGAGGGAAAAGTGAGCTGGAAAGTGAATTCAGTTTGCGGGAAACCCATGAAGACTTTCCCAGCTGCGTCGGCAAACGTCGTTGTCTGTTCGATCGTAGCGTCGGCCGGTGCATCGACGATGCCGAAGATGACGCCCTGATCTTCCGTCGGCGCGAGCTCCTTGTTCATCGTCATCGAGACGTAGAGAAAAAGAAGCGCGATAAGCGAGAGTCCGATCCAGGCGGCGTAAACTGCCGGGCGCATCTGCAGGGTAAGATCGAGCTTGTGGCCATACCAATCCCGCAGCCGATCGAAGCCACGCGTCACTTTGCCGGCGAAGCCGCGCTCGGAGGTATTGGCGCGCAAAAGTTTCGCTGACATGACGGGCGAAAGAGTGAGCGCGACGACGCCGGAGATCGCCACGGCGCCGGCAAGGGTAAAAGCAAACTCGCGGAAGAGCGTGCCGGTGAGACCGCCCTGGATGCCGATCGGCACATAGACGGCCGCGAGGGTGATCGTCATGGCGATGATCGGCCCGACCAGCTCGCGCGCGCCTAACAATGCCGCATTCATCGGCGAAAGCCCCTCGCGCAAATGGCGCTCGACGTTTTCCACCACCACGATCGCGTCGTCCACCACCAGACCGACCGAGAGCACGATCGCGAGAAGGGTGAGGAGATTGACCGTGAACCCGAAGATCTGCATGAGAAAGACCGCGCCGATGAGCGAGATCGGGATGGCGACGATCGGCACGAGGACAGAACGCCACGAGCCGAGGAAGAGAAAGATCACCACCATGACGATGAGGAGGGTGTCGAGAAGAGTGTGGAAGACGTCGTGGATCGCGGTGTTGATGTATTCCGTCCCGTCGTAGGCGATGCGGCCCTGCAAACCCGTCGGCAGCTCCTTCTGGATGTCGACCATGTCCGCCCGGACCCGCTTGATCACGTCGATCGCATTGGCGTTAGGCAAGACGAAGATGCCCATGAAGACCGCGCGCTGCCCCGAGAATCGGACCTCGGTGTTATAATCTTCCGCACCGAGAACGACGTCCGCGATGTCGCCCAGCCTAACGAGCACGCCCTTTTCCTGGCGGACGACGAGATTCTTGAAATCCCGGACCGAATGCAGGTCGGTGTTGGCCGTCAGATCGACCTGGACGAGAGAGCCCTTCGTGCTCCCGACCGCGGAGAGGAAATTATTATTCGCGAGCGCCTGGCGGACCTGCGCGGGACTGACGTTGAGCGCGGCCATCCGGTCGGGCTTGAGCCAGATGCGCATGGCAAAGGTGCGCCCGCCGAGGATTTCCGCCCGTTGCACGCCGGGAATCGCGGTCAGCCGCGGCTGGACGATGCGGGTCAGGTAATCGGTGATCTCGTTCGCCTGGAGAATATCGGAGGTGAAGCTGAGGTAGGCGGAGGCGAATTGCGAATCAGCCGGGACGATGTTGATCACCGGGACTTCGGCCTCGGGCGGAAGATCGTTGCGGACCTGATTCACCTTTGAGCTGATCTCGGAGAGAGCTTTGTTCGAGTCGTAATTGAGCCGCAGGTGAGCGGTGATGGTGGAGAGTCCCTGCGCACTCTGCGATTGCAGGTAATCGATCCCATCCGCGGCCGCGATCGCGCGCTCCAACGGTGTTGTGATAAATCCACGAACCAGCTCCGCGTTTGCGCCGACGTAGACGGTCGTGACCGTGACAGAAGCAATATCGCTTCGCGGATATTGCCGGACATTGAGCGATTTGATCGCCTGCAAACCGGCGATGATGATCACCAGGCTGAGGACAAGGGCCAGGACCGGCCGGCGAATGAAAAGATCGGTGAACGATTTCATCGCGGAGAGATCGAGATCATTTCGAAGGGCGACATCGGATTCCGAAATTTGTCAGGTGTCGTTAGGCGTAGGCGCGAGCTGCGTCTCTGGCGCAAGTTTGTTGTCCACCACCACGCTCATCCCATTGCGCAACTTAAATGCGCCCGTGCTGACAATTTGCTGGCCGGCCTTGAGACCTTCCGTGACGGCGACAAAATCTCCCCGCGCCTCACCCAGCCGCACGAACTGTTGCCGCAACACCAGGCCCTCCTTCTTCGTCTTCTCATCCGTCTTTTTTTCGATCACATAAACCGAGTCGCCGTAAGGCGCATAAGCGACTGAGGTCGCCGGAATATAGAGGACGGAATTCTTCTCCGGGAGCAGCACTTCGACGCGGGCGAACATCCCCGCTCGCAAGGCGTGGTCCTTATTATCAAACGTCGCCTGCAGCTTTACATTGCGGGTCGCAGGATCAACGGCGGGATTGATCGCACTCAGCATCCCGACGAATTCCCGCCCCGGAATTGCATCAGTTGTCACGTGCACCGGCAGACCGGCCGAGACTTTGGACAGATCTTTTTGTGGCAGCGAAAAGTCGACGAACACGTGATCCAGTGTCTGAAGCGAAACGAGCGGGTCGCCCGCCGCGACCATTTGCCCGGGATTGACCGAACGGATCCCCGCCACGCCGTCAAAAGGCGCGCGGATCTCCTTCTTATCGATGACCGCCTGCATGTTATCGACCATCGCTTTTTTCTGCGCGTATTTCGATTCAGCCGCATCCAGTTCCGATTTGGAAATGACCTTGCCCTTGGCGAGGCCGCGTGCCCGGTCGGCGTCGGCTTTCGCCAGTTCGGCATCCGCTTGCGCGGAATGCAGCTCCGCGACTTCCGCCGAAGTATCGAGCTTGAGCAGCGGTTCGCCCTTCTTGACCGGTTGGCCGGAAGTGAAATCGATTTGCGACACCGTTCCGGGAACCTCCGCGCTGATCGTCGCGCCCTGCACCGGCGAAACCGAGCCGATCGCATTCAGCTTCGGCTGCCAATCCGCTTGCTTGACGACCGCACTGGTGACCGTTGTTGGTGGCGGCGTCATCCTCGAGGCGACGGCAAACATGGTCTTGAACTGCAGGACCTTCAGCCCGATGAAAACCGCCGCGATGATGCCGAGAGCGATAATGACCAGGACGACTGGCTTCCAGCGCCGGCGCGGAGCCGGCGGCGGATTGGAGGAAGAGGTGGTCGGAGGTCTAGAGGCTACGGTTTGCATTCGAGATTGGATTAAACAAAAGACGCCAGAGAGTGCGGGCGGTGCTGAGTTGATGTTCGCGCTGTTGGGTGATGGATGTCCCTGAAGCACGGAAGGGGCCGCGCATCAGACTGCCATCATTGACCGTAAAGATCATTTCCGCAATTTCCCGCGGGTCGAGCCGATGCGCGATTCTTTCCGCTTCAGGGGAACGCGCGATTAACTTCGCCACCCCGTCCATTTTCGCTTTCATAACATTACGAACGATTCTCGCCACCTGCGAATTGCGGCGTGCCTCGGCGAAAAGATCGAGAACGAAGGCGGAGATGATCTGCGGCGAGCGATCGCAGCAATGGGACGTGAAGAGAATTTCCATCGCCTCAAGGAGGGTGGGGGCCTGGCCAGCGCGGGCGAGCAGCTCGGCCGTATTTCTCTTGTGCTCCGCCGCGAGCGCGGCGATGACCTCTTCCTTGTTTTTAAAGTAGCGATAGATCAGGCCGACGCTGATCCCGGCCTCCTCGCTGATGTCATGCATGCTCGTCTGATGGAACCCGCACTTCGCGAAACAGGCCATGGCCGCGACGAGAATCTGCCGGCGCCGTTCATCAGCTGCTCCATTTCGTTTCGTGGCCATGAAAAGCGGACGATGAATGAACGTTCATTCAAAGTCAATGGACGATCTTTTGCCGGAGCGGGGAGGAACGTCGCCGGGGCGGAAAGGGAAATGCCAGAGGGGAGAGTTGAACTCCCGACCAAGGGCTTATGAGTCCCCTGCTCTACCACTGAGCTACCCTGGCGTTTCGTTTGTGCCGAACGTTAGCGAGTTTTCGTCCGACGACCAACCCCGAAAGCCTTCGGAGCTGCTCTACCACCGAGCTACCCTGGCGTTTAATGAATGTAACCGGCCTAACGAATCTTTGCCGAGGGGCACGTCGATATCACCGCGCCACGTTCGAGCGAAGGAGAAGAAAGTCCAACGCGTCACATCACGTGTCAACGCGCGGAAAGGCGGGACTAGTTGCCGGCCGGTTTCGCAAGATATGGCTGTAAATCCTTGTCGCTGCCGCGGACCGCAGCCATGAAGCAAACGCCGCTGTTTTCGGTCACCGCACCTGTCCAGCCTTCCTGGTGAACATAGCGCCAGCCGGGAAACCGCAGCACCGTTCCGCTTTTGCTGTCTCTTTCGGCCGGAAAGAGAAAGAACTGCATGCGTTTCTCCGAGACCCAAATTTGGGCGATACGCCGTGATTCGTCGTCTTCAAAAACGCGGCAACCAATGGTGCCGAAATCGGCGAACTCTTCCGGAACATCGTAATGCTCCAAACCGTGTTTCATAAAAAACAGGTCGCTTAATGTTCCTGCTTCAGCGTTCACCGGATCCAGCATCAATGGTCGCGTCGAAGCAGCGACTCCCAACAATTTTCGAGCTGTCACCGAACCCGGAAAATCGTTTAAGTGGCTAACGAAATTGAACACGAACACTCCTGCGATCACCGCAACAGCGATGCTGATCGCTAGCACGGCGGGGTTGCGCAGCGTGTTTTTCCAGGTCCGCTTGGAGGCGGGGACCAGGTCTTTTTCCGAGAACCACTCGGCAGACTCGGCCGGAATGGAAATAAGACGAACCAGGCGTGCTACGGCTCGATCGAAATTCTTTTGATCGACAAATTCGGCGGACTCCTCTGCACGAGATATTGCCGAGCGCATGGGACGGTCGGCCAACCGCGGCGCGCTGATCGGAGCGCAATTCAAAAGGGAGCGTTGCCGGCGCAGCGACGACAGTAGCTTCATATCTTGCTCGGTTGAGGAAATTTCGAATCGAGCCAGGCCTGCAATTGCCGGCGCCCTTTAGCGAGAAAACGCGAAAGCTCGCTTAGCTTCAGTTCGGCGATATCGAGGATTTCTCGGTAGTCGAATTCGTCCAGATAAAAAAGTGCCAGTGCGCTGCGCTGCGGGTCCGGAGCAGCTGAAATCCAAATCGCCAGCTGCATGGGATCGAGGAGCTGAATTTGTAATTCCGCATTTGGAGCGACATCGCGCTCCTGAATTTCAACCGACTCCGGTTGCAAATCACTTTTGGTCGCTTCCACGCAGCGCCATCGAGCGTCGCGGAACAGCCAGAACGGTTCGCTCGGCAGTTCCCCGCGGGCGGCACGCATCGCGGCCTCACGCAACGTCGCGTGAAAAATTTCCTGTGCCTTCCGCGAGTCGCCGAGCATCAGGAAACAAAAGCGATAAAGCTGTGGCAGATTCTGTTTTCGTTCCGGCACGCGAAATGGTCCCCGAAAAACTTCGCGCACTCTACGTGACCGACGTGACGCAGGCAATCCTACGTGCGTGAATTCGGCTCGCAGACAAAATTGTCTGCGTCACGACGTTCGCAGAGATTTCAAACGCCGCGCCACTTCCCCGGCGTTTTCCCTACTGTTGAACGCCGAGATGCGAAAATAACCTTCGCCTTGCGCGCCGAAACCCGCACCCGGCGTGATGACGACGTTCAGTTCGCGCAACATCCGATCGAACAGTTGCCAGCTTGTGAGGCCGTGAGGTGTTTTCACCCAGATGTAAGGCGCGTTGACTCCTCCGAAAGCCTCAAGGCCAGCTTCAGCCGCAGCGTCGCGAAGGACTTTGGCATTTCCCATGTAATGATCGATGAGCTCTCGAACCTGTTTACGGCCCTCAGCGGAATACAACGCTTCAGCGCCGCGTTGCACCACGTAAGCAACACTGTTCGATTTCGTGCTCCAACGACGCTGCCAAAGGGGATGCAGCGGGAGCCGTCGTCCGTCAGCGCTTCGCGCGAGCACCGATTTCGGCATC
>DASXDC010000182.1:0-6432 GCA_036490855.1 Chthoniobacterales bacterium | reverse complement strand
GCTGGTCGAGTAACCTGCTCGCCGTGCTCGAGCAGATTCCGCATTCTCATCTGCTCTATCTGCAGGAGGATTATTTTTTGACCGCGCCGGTCGCAAGTGACCAACTGGCGCGCGATTTTACCGAAGCGATGGAAGGAGATGCCGCGTCGCTTTGTTTTCGGGCGCGTTCCCAATCCGACTCCGGCTTCGAGCCGCTTAATGATCGCTACGGCATCGTGCCGCGTTCCTCCGATGGCCGGACGCGCTGCCAAGTGACGCTCTGGAAGCGCGCGGCGTTGCGCTCGATTTTACGTGCCGGCGAGACGGCCTGGGAATTCGAAGCGCGGGGCAGCGCACGCACGCGGGAGATGCGCATCCTCTCGTATCATCGGCGCGAGAATAGTCCGATTTCGTATCTGATGTCCGCCATCTCGCGCGGATTCTGGATGCCGGAAGCGATCGCCCTCTGCCGCGCACACGAGGTGCAGATTGATCCATTCTTTCGCCCGATCTACTCACGGCGTTCCTGGCAACGTCATTGGCGACAGGCATTCGCGCGGCGGCGGGCCGGCCGAGCATTGCAAGCCCGTGAAGGGAGCGTGATCGATCTCACATGAAGCGCATCGTGCGATGGAATCTGAGCAGTCGCGCCCACCAACTTTCCGGTGGCGACGCGTTCGTCGTCTCCATCCCCAAGTGCGGACGGACTTGGCTGCGGACATTTCTCTGCGCTTATTTTTGTGAAAAAAACGGCCAACCTTTTACTCTTGCACCAGAGAAGTTCGACGACGTCCCACACCTTATCTACACGCACGATCTCTTCGAACAGCGGACGAAGGCGGATCGCTGGGATAAGTTGCGCGGCAAATATCTCATCCCGGAGCGCGAGCGCGCGCGGCTGCCGGTCCTGCTGCTGGTTCGCGATCCCCGAGACGCTTTTGTCTCGCTCTATATTCAAGTCACGCGTCGGACGAGGGAAACGCCTGACGAACTTAGAAAACGCTCCGTCTCCGATCTGCTGCGCGATCCTGGCTTTGGGATTGTCTCGATGGTCGAGGTCATGAACAGCTGGCTCGCGGAATGGTCGGATCGGCCCGATTTCCTGCTCGTGCGTTACGAGACTCTGCGGGCACAGGAGTCCTCGGGTTTCGCGGAAATCCTCCGCTTCCTCGGCGAAACTCAGCCTAACGAAAAAGCTTTCGCGCATGCGCTCGACTTCTCCCATTTCGGGAATATGAAAAAGTTGGAAAGCGTCGGGGCCTTTGCCTCAAAGATCCTCCGTGCCGGTGATGAGCGCGACCCGGAGTCGTTCAAGGTCCGCAAAGGCAAAGTCGGCGGCTTCGCCGACTATCTCTCGCCTCACGATCAGGAGTTCGCCGCCGTTGCGCTCGCCCGGCTCGACTCGCGCTTCGGTTACTCGGCTCGTGAAGTCTCTGCGAAACAAGAATGATCTGGTAAAACGGAGCCGGACCCACTTTAGCGTCGGCTGGGAAACGATTTACCTCGGTGGCATCCGATCATACTGGCCCGGCCTTTGCCGGCGGCGGACTCGAGGAATTGAATCGTTCGATCCTTGAGTCGGCGCTTGATTGCATCGTTACGATGGATGCTGAGGGTTTCGTGCGGGAATGGAATCCTGCCGCGGAGCGAACTTTCGGCCATAGCCGTGCCGAAGCAGTCGGACGGGAATTGGCCGCGCTGATCATTCCACCCGACCTTCGGGAACGTCATCGCAATGGGCTCGCCCATTACCTGCGAACCGGCGAAGGGCCGGTCCTCGGGCGAAGGGTCGAGGTCAGCGCCATGCGGGCCGATGGCCAGCAGATCCTCGTTGAATTGGCCATCACCGCATTCCGTCACGCGGGCGTCCCGGTTTTCACCGCTTACTTGCGCGACATCACGGAGCGGGTGCGCGACGAACGGCGGCGTCAGGCGCAATACGCAGTCGCGAGTCTGCTTGCCGGCTCTGGCGCGATTGAGGAGATCATTCCATCCATCATCCAAACCATCGGGCAGAGTGGGAACTGGATTCTCGGCACGCTCTGGCTCTCCGAGCCTAACGACTCCGCATTTCGCTGTCACTCGGTCTGGCACGCGCCCCTTCCAAGGTTGGCCAAATTCGGCGCCGTCTCGCGCGCAATGGTTTTTAGCAACGCGCGCAATCTTCCCGGCCGCGTCGCAGAAGCGCACGAACCGATCTGGATCACCGATGTAAAACAGGATAGCGATTTCTCGCGCGCGGCAGACGCGGCCGCGGCCGGCCTGGCGGGTGCCTTCGCCTTTCCCCTTGCCGCCGGCGGCAAGGTCAAGGGTGTGATCGAGCTTTTCAGCGCCGTAACTGTGCAGCCGGATGAGGATCTGCTTCTGCTCGTCGATTCGTTAGGCAGCCAGATCGGGCATTTCATCGAGCGCCGTCAGGTTGAGGTCGAGCTGCAGCGGCAAAAGGAAATGGCGGAGGCGGCGAATGCAGCCAAGGACCGCTTTCTCGCCACCCTCAGCCATGAATTGCGCACGCCGCTTACGCCTGTCTTGATGTGGGCTGGCGGCATGTTGCACGACCACGATTTGACCGGAGACTTGCGCGAAGGCCTCGAGATGATCGCGCGCAACGTCGCGCTTGAAGCGCGCCTGATCGACGATCTGCTCGATCTGACCCGGATTGCACGTGGTCAGTTACGGCTCCATCTGCAAATCATCGACGCCCACGAAGTGGTGCGACACGCCGTTGAAATCGTAGAATCGGAATGCCCTCCGGGTCTCAACCTGGAATTGAAACTGGGCGCGACCGAGCACGAGCTCGAAGCCGACCCGGCACGACTCCAGCAGGTTTTTTGGAACCTCCTGCGCAACGCCTGCAAATTTACCCCGGCCGGCGGACGCGTCAGCATCCATTCGGAAAATCCAGAGCCGGGAAGTATCGCCATCACCGTCAGTGACACGGGAGCCGGGATCGCCGAGGAGGATCTGGGAAGAATTTTTAACGCCTTTGAGCAAGTCGGCGACCGACAGGGAGGCCTCGGTCTCGGACTCGCCATCAGCAAAGCGATCGTCGATGTCCACGGCGGAAGCATCAGCGTGGAAAGCGGCGGCCTGGGGCGCGGTGCGAAATTCATTACCCGCCTCCCTGCTCCGAGGAGAAGCGGCGAGCGGGCGCTCGCGAAAAACTAACTCGGCGCGGTCGTTAGGCTGGTCGGCGTCCCTTTCGCCGTGAAAACCTCACATCTGGCTGCGAGTCATTTTGCCGGCGGCCCCGTCGTCACGGTGGAAGCGGTCGGTCCAGATACGAAGGAGGAAATCGCGCGGCTGACGCAGGTTCTGAGCGACGAATTCTGGCATTGGTAACAGAGCTGTTACCTGAACACGTTTGCGCAAAGTCCGCAGATGAAAAAACCTTATGGAGGAAGAACGTCCTCACTCTTAGACCCTCCGGAGAGGAGGCCGACCTTTGTTTTTCATTGATGGCTGTCGGCGGTGCACTCGCAGAAAGCGCCGCCGACAGTACCTCCTCTCTAAGTTAGTCGAAAGTCCACAACCGACACCTCGACGGTCAGTGCTCGATTAGCGGACTGGCCGGGCAACCAAGATCCCGCTATCGCTCCGATAACGCGTGAGGTAATTCGAGAGCCGCGAATCGAGCACGACCTTCCCATAGTTGTGCGGCGCTGAAGCGTGCATGAAGTGCAAGACGCCGTCGTTAGTCCGATAGGCGAGGCCGACATGCGAGGTGGAATAAAGACCCGGGCGATCACGCGAGACGATCCCGATAATGTCGCCGGTTTTCAGTTTCGATTCGACGCGCGCCACCCGGTTCTTGGGAATTTGATAAAGGGGTCGCGCCGTGACCCGCGCTTCCATCCGCCCGAGCGGACCGAGGAGCGCGGGATTCGCCCGCAGGTAGCGGTAATGCCGCCAGCCGAAAGTCATCTCCTGCGCGGCATGCGGCACGCGCACTCCGCCCAGCTCGCGCGTCAGATCATCGATCAGGCCGCGCCGATCATTATCGGCCAGCCAATCCTCGAGGTAATGTAGCCGGGAGAGATATTCGCCGGTGCATTCTCCGCCTCGGTAACGATCGAGCTCGATGTAATGCAGCAGGCGCTGCGGCGTCCATTCCGTTTGCGGATCATCGAGCATGCGGGCGAAAGCGAGCGAGATCTCAAAGAACGTCCAGCAATCCATGCCGTAAAAATCCGCCGATGGCGCTTCGATCCGATCGTCGATCTCGAGCGTAAAGGATTTGTAGCGCGTGCCGACGAGGGCGCGGCCGACCGCTCCGACGCGCTGCCCGATCGGGAGCGATTTCCAATCGTTCGTCCGCGCTTCCTGGATAAGGTGATCGAACTTTTCCTGCCCCTGGAAGACCGTCCGAAACGGTAGCGTCGCTCCACTCGTTAGGCTGGCGAGCGCCACGAGGGTGACGAGGAGACGGCAGAACACTTTCCCTGTTCCCATACCCAAGACGTTTCGGAGAATGGTGCGGCGCGCAAGCCGCCGGCCGCTATTTCCGCTCAAGCGGCGCCGGCACAAGGAGCACGGGACGCGCAGCCGCTTTCAGGACTCCTTCAGTCACGCTGCCGACGAGAAGGTTGTAAACCGAGCCGTGGCCGTGCGTTCCCATCACGATCAGGTTGGCGGAAATTTCCTCGGCGGTCTTGAGGATTTCCTCCACCACTGTTCCTTCCCGCTCGTGCGCGATCGCCTGCAGTCCGCTGCGGAAGAGATCCTCCTGTAGCTCGCCGCACCGGCTTTTGCCTTCGTTAGGCGCCTCAATCGGCACATAGCCGGCCGCAAGCGGGGCGCCGCCTGCCATTCCCATCTCTGGCATGCCGATTCCCGGATAACCGATCGTCGCCGCCGGAAAAATTGGCACAGCTGCGATCTCACGCACATGAACCAAATGCAGCTCGGCCTCGAAGGCCCGCGCCATTTGCCGCGCGAGGGCGAGGACGCCTTCCATCGCAGGCGAGAAATCGACCGGAACGAGAATCCGTTTCACCGCCAGAGAGAATGCGGGAGGCCCTGCAGGCGGTCAAGCTGTTGGAAAACCGAGGCGTTATTCGTTATGCTCCCGGGTGCAGGATCTCTTCACCACCGCGGAGGTAGAAACAACGGCTCAGGCCGACGCCAACGCGCCGCTCGCCAGCCGAATGCGGCCGCGTTCGCTCGAGGAATTCGTCGGACAAAAGCACATCCTCGCGCCGGGAAAACTCCTTCGCCGCGCGATCGAAGCCGACCGCCTGCCATCCGTCATTCTCTCCGGCCCGCCCGGCACCGGGAAGACGACGCTCGCGCAAATCATCGCCGCCATGACTCAGTCGAAATTTGAAAAGCTCAGCGGCGTCGAGAGCAACGTCGCGGAGATGCGCAAGGTAGTGGCCGCCGCCGCCAATCGCCGTCGCACCTCCGGTCAAAAGACCATCCTTTTCGTCGACGAGATTCATCACTTTAACAAAGCGCAACAGGACATTCTGTTGCCCGACGTGGAGAGCGGAAATCTGCGCCTGATCGGGGCCACGACCTACAACCCATTTTTCTACGTCAACAGCGCACTCGTTTCGCGCTCCCAGGTTTTCCAGCTTGAGTCGTTAGGCGTGGAGGAGCTGGAGGAATTGATCGACCGGGCCCTGCAGGACAAGGAACGCGGCCTCGGCAATTATCGCGTCGAGATGGAGGCGGAGGCGAAGCGTCATCTCGCCAAGCTGAGCGACGGCGACGCGCGGAAATGTCTCAATGCGCTTGAAATCGGTGTCCTGACCACTCCGCCTAACGGCAAAGACGTCATCCATTTCACGCTCCAAGTGGCGGAGGAAAGCATCCAGACCAAGGCCGTCGTCTATGACCGCGCCGGCGATGCGCATTACGACACGATCAGCGCCTTCATCAAGAGCATGCGCGGGTCGGACGAGAAGAGTGCGATCTATTGGCTGGCCAAGATGCTGCACGCGGGCGAAGACTTTCGTTTCATCGCGCGGCGGATCGTTATTTTCGCAAGCGAAGACGTCGGACTGGCCGATGCCGAAGCCTTGCCGCTCGCCATCGCCACTCAGCAGGCGGTTGAATTTGTCGGGATGCCGGAAGCGCGCATACCCCTGGCCCACGCCACCGCCTACATGTGCCGTGCGCCGAAGAATCGTGAAGCCTACGAAGCGCTAGGCGCGGCGAGCGAAGAGATCGAGGCTGAGAAAACCAAACGCGTCCCGGAGAACCTGAAGAACAAGCATTTCCCGGTCAATCCGACTCGTTAGGCTAGAGCCGCCAGAGCATCGTCACGAGCAGATCGACCGCCAGGAGCCAGACGAGAATGACCTGCCAGAGGCGCAGGTTCCGCGCCGCCCAATGATCTCCCACCACTTCCGGATCGCGATCGAACAGCCGCCTCCGGATGCGAAAAACGTGAACGCCGCTCAGGATTACGATCGCGAGGCAGACGCTGAAAAAGATGCGGAGCGCAAA
>DASXDC010000181.1:0-7898 GCA_036490855.1 Chthoniobacterales bacterium | reverse complement strand
TTCGTTGGGGAACCGATTTTCGGGCGGGAAATGAAGATTTCGGCCGTCGAGCAATGGCCCGCCGGACAATGCGCGTAGGCGCTGTCATTTCGCTGGCGGTGCTGTGAATAAATGGCTCACAAGTGGCTCAGCTAAGAAATTACCCAAAAAAAATCGAAGCGCCCATTTATAGCAAAGGTATCTAACTATGAGTGCTTTAGAAGATTTGCACCGCGTTGGAATCGAACCAACAACCCAGTGATTAAGAGTCACTTGCTCTGCCAATTGAGCTAGCGGTGCGTTTCGCATCTTCCGCGGCGGCGTCGTTAGGCGCCGCTTTCGCGCGGCCGAAAATTGGGATGGACTCGGCCGCGTTCCTGAAGCGCCTTTCGAGCACGGGCGAACGAAGGCACGAAAAATACTCATCCCCGTCGGGTGCACAACGCGGAAGTTTTTGTTTTCCGAGAGCAGCAGTGTGGCGCGGAAGGAGGAATGAAAATCCGTGTCAGCGCCTTCCTTTGCGCGGGACCGCGAATCGCTTCAGGTCAACCGGAACGCAGCGAGGGGGCAGGCCGTCATTTTAGCAAGGCCAGCCTTCAGAAAATAGTTACAGATCTGTTACGTTTTGAATCCTGCCAGGCGCCTACGGAAAGGCGTCCAGTCAGCCGGGAGTTCGGACCGATGTAAAAGATTAATGCGCCGTTTCCGCTCCGCACTGATGCTGTTACGCTCGTATCTCGATGAAAAAGAGTGCTCTCTGCGGCCTTCTCATTCTCGCTTTCGCCCCCGCGATTTGCAGGGGCCAGGCGACGATTGAAGGAAAGGTGGCGCTGCCGAAGACGCATTTCGCTCCGGTGGTAACTGAGCGTTATGAAATCGTGAGCAAAGGTGGTGTGCTTGCGACCGATCCGCCGCGCGCGGTTGTCTACCTGGAAGGCAACTTTCCCAAGCCAACCGCCCGCCCGACGGAGGAAGTGGCACAAAAAGATTTCGCTTTTCGTCCGCCGCTCCTCGCGATCGAGGTTGGGACGAAGGTGGAGTTTCCGAACCTCGACGACACCTACCACAACATTTTTTCCTATTCCCCCACCAAGCGTTTCGATCTCGGGCGGTATCCGCCTAACGAGAAGCCAGCGCCTTCGGTCGTCTTCGATCGCGCCGGGCTCGTCACTCTGCGCTGCGATATTCACGAACACATGCGCGGCCTCATCCTCGTCGTCGACACTCCGCACTTCGCGATCACCGATCCGGGCGGGCATTATCGCCTAACGAATTTGCCGGCCGGGCGTTTCGAGTTCAAGGCATGGGTAAATAGCAAGACCACCTGGGAGCGTGCGGTCGACCTGAAGGACGGGGCGGTCCTGCATGTCGATCTGCCGTGAAGTCCGCGGCCACCCGTCCGCCCGAAGTGCGGCGTTTCCGCGTCCGCCTGCTGGTGGCGATGATGCTGGTGGTGGCGGCTCTGACGTCGTTAGGCATCTACGTCACGCACCAGCGGGCGGCGGAGGATGCGCGGACGGGTTTGCAGCGCGATTTCGAACTTGAGCTCGAAGCGCTCCATCGCCTCCAGGAGCTGCGCAATTCTGCCGTGGCGGATCGTTCGCGCGAGCTGGCGCAGAACGCGCGGATCCACGCGGCACTAGAAGATAACGCGCTCGATCTGCTTTACCCGAGCGCGCAGGAGGAATTGCGCGATCTCCTCAATCGTCCCGATCCCGACCGCGGCAGTCCGGCCAATGCACTGCACGCGCGCTTCTACCGTTTCCTCGACAGTCACGGCGCCGTCATTGTGCCGAGGCGCGGGGAAGCTGGTACTCTTTCGCCTAACGAACAGGCGAAGCTGGCACAGAATCATGTTCCGCAGACGATGCAGACCGGTTATCTGCTGCGTAACGACGGAGATGCCGTACCGGAAGGGGTCGACGAGATGATCGCGGTCCCGATTCGGTCAACGGAGACGAACGAAGTGATCGCGGCTCTCGTCCTCGGCTTTAAGCCGGTCGAAACTTCGGGCCGCAACGCGCAGACGGGGATGCTCAACGGAATTCTCGTGGACGGTGTTTTACGCATGCCGGGCGTCGATCGCACGGATACGCGCGACGTCGCGCACGAGGTCGAGCGAAGCCTCTCGCACACGACCGCGGAAGATCGGAGCAGCCTGCGGACGACGGTTAAGTCACTGCCCCATCTGCTTTTTTTTAAGCAGCTCAATCTGAAATCGAATTACCCGCCGGCCTATGAAGTTTGCCTTTATCCGCTGAGCGAATTGCTCGCGCGGCAGAGCCACCTCCGGATGCAGATTCTCGCCATCGGTGGGCTGCTTCTCTCCGTCGGCTTTGTCGTTAGTCACTTTCTCTCTCGCCGTCTTTCCCAGCCGGTCGAAGAACTGGCCGTCGTCTCCGAGGAAAATCTCGCGCAACGCCGCCGGGCCGAGGCGAGACTCGAAAGTACCGAGGAGGAGTTGCAGCGATCGGCGCGTTTTTCCGCCGATGCTTCACATCAACTGAAGAGTCCGATCACCGTCCTGCGCGCCGGGCTCGATTCGCTCCTCGCGCGCGACGGATTCCCGAAGGAAGTCTACGAGGAAGTTTCTTCTCTCATTCACCAGACGTATCGGCTCACCGGTGTGGTCGAAGATTTGTTGCTCCTCTCGCGCATGGACGCGGGGAAGTTGCGGCTCACTCTTCAGCCGATCGATCTCGCGCGACTGGTTGAGGAATGGCGCGACGATCTCCAGGCATTGCCGGAAGCGGCCAGCCTGCGGATCGAGACGGAAATTCCTCCTGAGCTTCTGATCGCGGGCGAAGCCGGCTTTACCGCACTCATCGTGCAGAATCTGCTCGATAACGCGCGCAAGTACAATCATCCCGGTGGCACAATCCGAATCAACGCCACGAGCGATGATGGCCGGGTGAAACTGAGCGTCGCAAATACCGGCCGCGGGATTCCGCCGGCAGCCCAGCCTTTTGTTTTCGAACGCTTTCACCGAGCGGGCGTGAGCTCGGATGTTCCGGGCCACGGGCTTGGTCTCAACCTTGCCCATGAGCTGACGCGATTGCACGGCGGCGAGTTGCGCCTCGTCTCGTCCGACGCGCGCTGGACAAAATTTGCCGTCATATTTTTGGCCGCGTCGGCGAGGGACGGAATCTCCCGCAGCACCGGATGAAAACTCGCTTCCTTTGCCTTTGCCTTCTCCTCTCGCTCCTCCGCGGGGCGAGCGCACAGGACTTTTTCGAGGAGGTGGATCGCGCCCTAACGATCAGCCTTTTCGGTGATCAGGTGCGGGCCCGGTTCAGCGGTCTGCTCGACTTGGAATACTATCATTTTGCGCAGCCGCCGCCGGGCCTGATCCGCGATGACGACGGCCACGATCTTTTTAACCCGCGGCTCAGCCTGTTCCTTGACGCGCAGGCGGGAAAGGCCTTCTACTTTTTTGCGGAAGCGCGGGTCGACAGCGGGTTCGACCCGACGAATCTCGGTGCGCAGGTGCGGCTCGATGAATACGCGCTCCGTCTCACGCCCTGGCCTGACGGGCGGTTCAATCTTCAAATCGGAAAATTCGCGACCGTCGTTGGCGGCTGGGTCGAGCGTCATCTTTCCTGGGAAAACCCATTCGTGAATGCGCCGCTTCCCTATGAAGCCCCGACTCTCGTTTCAGACCTCGAAGTTCCGCAGACGGGACGCAGTTTCATCGGCGTTCCCGGGATGGATAAGTACGAGTTCCTTCCCATTATCTGGGGGCCGGTTTACGCGATCGGGATCTCGGCCGCGGGGCGTATCGGTCAGTTCGAATATGCCGCGGAAGTGAAAAACGCCAGCGTTTCTTCACGTCCGGAAACATGGCGGGATTACGAGTTCAAGAATCCGGCCGTCGATCTCCGGCTCGGCTGGCAGCCTAACGAGGCCTGGCGCTTTGGGATCTCTGGCGCGGAAGGAATTTACCTGCAACCGGACGCTCGTCCCCTGCGATCGGAAACGGAGTTCAGCGATTACCGACAGTACCTCATCGGCGAGGACGTCAGTTATGCGCGCGGGCATCTGCAGCTTTGGGCGGAGGCTTTTGAAGCCCGCTACGAGATTCCGCGCCTCGGAAATTCCGATGTTTTTGCTTATTACCTCGAGGGGAAATACAAGATCACGCCGCAACTTTTCGGCGCGCTGCGCTGGAATCAGGAATTGTTTTCCGCTGGCCGCGACCCGGAGGGCCGGCCGGTGGCGCATGGCCATGATCTCTGGCGGATCGATGCAGCGCTCGGCTACCGCTTCACCGCCCACACCCAACTGAAGCTCCAATACAGCCTGGCGCGGGGGGATTTCATTTCGAACAATCTTAACAACACCTTCGCGGCGCAGTTCACGATCAGGTTCTGAACACGAGATCAAATGGTAACAATCGCGTTACGTTTGCGGAGTAGCCGGGGCAGGGGAAGGCAGCGAGCATGGTGGCCGCAAATTTTCTGCCGATGAAGTCATTCTCACATCCCGCCCTCGCGATCTTGAGCTGCGTATTGCTGCTCAGCTTCGTCGAATCCGGCTTCGCGAAGAAGTATACGGTGCAGGTCGGCGCGGGCGGCGATTACTTTTCCCCCGTCTCTCTGAGTGTCGAAGTGGGCGACGAAGTCGAGTGGGAATGGGAGGCGAGCTTCCACAGCACCACCTCCGGCACGCCCAACCATCCATCCGGCCTGTGGAACTCCGACGTCCACCAAACGGGCTACAAATACACCGTCGATTTCAACACCGTCGGCACCTTTCCTTATTATTGCAGCGTGCACGGCGACTGTTGCACGATGACCGGAACGATTGCGGTAGCAGCAGCGGGCTCGCCCTCGCCCAGCCCTTCACCGTCTCCCAGCCCGAGCCCATCGCCCACGCTGCCGCCGATCTCTGGCGGACCGATCCGCGTGGACCTGCAGGAAATAGCAAGCGGTTTGGATGCGCCTAACGAACTCACTTCGACCGGAGACGGGCGTCTTTTCATCGTTGAACAGAGTGGTCGCATCCGCCTGGTCAAAAACAATGCGCTTCTCGCGGCGCCCTTTCTGGATATCTCGGCGCGGCTCGTGCCGCTCAACCCCGGCGGCGACGAGCGCGGTCTGCTCGGCGTCGCTTTTCATCCCGGCTTCAACGATCCGTCGAGCCCGGGTTTCCGAAAATTCTACACCTACACGAGCGAGCCGGTGGCGGGCGCGGCTGATTTTACAGTGCCGAATTCGGCCGCCTTCGATCACCAGAGTGTAGTTGCGGAATGGCAGGCTTCGGCCGCGAATCCGGATCTGGCCGATCCGGCGACGCGGCGGGAAGTGCTGCGGGTCGATGAGCCGCAGAGTAATCATAACGGCGGCCAGCTCGCGTTCCGCCCCGGCGAAACTTATCTTTACATCTCGTTAGGCGACGGCGGCGCGGCAAACGACGTCGGCAATGGCCACACCGTCGATATCGGCAATGGCCAGGATCTGACGAATGTCCTCGGCGCTATCCTCCGTATCGATCCACTCGATCCCGGCCTGACGACAGTCAGCGCCGATCCGGTCAGCACCAACGGTCACTATCGCATTCCGGCGACGAATCCATTCATCAACAATGGCACGGCCGTCCACGAAATTTACGCCTACGGTTTGCGCAATCCGTTCCGTTTTTCCTTCGATCTCACGACCGATCGTTTGATCGCCGGCGACGTCGGGCAGAACAATGTCGAGGAGATCGATTTCATCGAGGCCGGCAAAAACTACGGCTGGAATCGCAAGGAAGGGTCGTTCCTGTTCAATCCCAGCGACGGTTCAATCGCGCCCGACCCTTCCCCCGATCCGACGCTCGTCGAGCCGGTGCTGGAATACGGCCACGGTGATGGTGAAGCGGTTATCGGCGGATTCGTTAGTCGCGGTCAGAGCGTGCCAGCTCTAAACGGAAAATATGTCTTCGGCGATTTCATCGGACCGGCGGGCGAAGGGCGGCTTTTTTATTCGGATTTCGCTGGCGGCCTCATCCAGGAACTTGGCATCAGCTCTCCGGGCACAACTTTTCCGGGCTTCATCAAAGGCTTCGGCAAAGACGACGGCGGCGACCTTTATGTCCTCGGTGACACGAGCGGCCCGCTTGGCGGCGGTGGCACCGCTTATAAGCTTGTGCCGATCGCGCCGGCGCCCGCCATCCAAAATCTCTCCACCCGGCTGAACGTCGAGACGGGCGAACGCGTCCTTATCGGCGGATTTATCATCACCGGCAGCGAGAGCGAGGAGGTCGTTCTTCGCGGGATCGGACCTTCGCTGACTGCGGGTGGCATTCCAGCCAGCGAGCTGCTGCCCAATCCGAAGATTGAATTACATGATGCCACTGGCGCACTCATCGATTCGAATGACAACTGGATGGACAATCCGGATAAGGATGAGATCAGCGGCCGCGGCCTTGCGCCTAACGACGCTCTCGAGTCGGCGATTTTCGGTCAGCTCGCGCCGGGCAGCTACACGATCATTTTGAGCGATGCGAATGGCGCCAGCGGCATCGGCCTCGTGGAACTTTACGCGACCAATCCGGCCGATGCGGCCAATCCAGTCAACATTTCCACCCGCGGTTATGTGCGGGGCGGCGATGAGGTAATGATCGGCGGCTTCATCATCGGCGGCACGAATTCGCGGCACCTCGCGCTGCGCGCCATCGGGCCCTCTCTCGCGGCTGCTGGCGTCACGGAGCCGTTGCTCGACCCCTTGCTCGAGTTGCACGACGAAAACGGAATGTTGCTCGAAACGAACGACGATTGGAAAGAGCAGCAGGCTGAAGTGGAAGCGACCGGTCTGCAGCCAAGTGACGATCGTGAATCGGTCATCGTCACGACGCTCGCGCCGGGCACTTACACTGCCATCGTGCGCGGTGCGGACGGCGGAGTCGGGGTGGCATTGGTCGAAGCCTTCGACATCCCCTAGCCTAACGAACGCTGAACGCTAGGCGGATTGCAGCGAGACGGAATCGGCGTCGCTCCCGGCCGGCACCGTATAGCGATAAGTCAGGATCGATTGTGAGACGTGCTTGAATTGCATCGACTCGGTTCGCTCGAAGAGCGTGCGCGTCTTCTCCGGGAGCATTTCGTGATAGGGATGGCTGATCAGGATTTGCCATTTTTCCGCGCGATCGCAGAGCCGGGAAGCGAGATTCACTGTATGGCCGACGGCGGTAAAATCGCGTCTCGTATCGGAGCCGATCGAGCCGACGACTGCGCGCCCGCGGTGAATGCCAACGCCTAACGCCAGCGGCCAGCCTTCGCTTTCGATCTCGCGGCGGATCGACGCCACCAGCGTCTGCGCACAGGCGAAAACTTTCTCGGCCGATCCTTCGCCCCCGAGAAAAATCGCCATCACCGCGTCGCCGATGAATTTATCAACATCGCCGCCTGCAGAAACGACCGCGTCTGCCTGGAGAGCGAGAAGCCGATTGAGTTCGCGAACCAAGAAAGAAGCCTCGCGTGTCTCGCACCAACTGGTGAAGCCGCGCAGATCGGCGAAAAGCACGATCACTTCCTGCTCCATCCCGGCGAGCCATTGCGGATCTTCCCGGCTGCGGCGGACTGCTTCAGCAGTGAAACGCGAGACGTAGGGAAGGAGCGCGAGTTTTTCGCCTAACGATACGATCATTTCGTTGAAGACCATTCCCAGGTGCTGCAGTTCGTCTCCACTGCTCACCTGCACCTGGACGTCGTGTTCGCCGGATTGGAAACGGCGGATACCCGCGGAAAGCTTATTCAGGCCGCGCGTGATGCTGCGCGCGAGGAGAAGGCCGGGAATCATCGCGACAAGAAACGCGCCCGCGCCGATCGCGAGCGCGAGGAACAGTTCCTCACGCTGCCGATCGAGGAAGCGGCTGATCTTCGCGTCTGCTTCCAGTATCGCGACCGGCGCGCCGGCATGATTCAGGATCGGTGCATAGCC
>DASXDC010000180.1:0-2148 GCA_036490855.1 Chthoniobacterales bacterium | reverse complement strand
TCGGTTCCGGGCGCGTGAGCTACCTCGAGGGAATCTGGGGCAAGAAGTAGTCGTTTACCAAATCGTGTGCGCGAGCCGTCGCCTAACGATGCGCTCGGCTCGCGGCAACGATCCGGCCGCTCATGGCGTCGATCGTGACGTGCGTCATCCGTTTGCCGCCGCCTCCGGCGATTTCAATCGACCAGACCAGCTTGCCGTCAACCTTCTCCAGATTGGCGGCCGTCACGCGCGCGTCCTTTCGGCTCTTCAGGGCGATGTGCTGCGCTTCGTTTTCGTGATCTTCGCACCGTCTTTCGCAGCGGGCGGCGCGGCGGCGAGGGGCGAGAGGCTGAGCGCAAGCGACAGAGCCGTGAAAGTGAGAAACTTCATCGGAGAATCAAGAAGTGTTCCTTCGCTCAAGGCAAGCAAAAGCTCGCGCGGCCGAGTCAGACGCGAAAAAATTTACGGAAAAGCTGCGCGCGGCAGCAGTTGGCATGTCCGTTGCTTAAGGAGATGCTGCGAACTGGGAAAGTCACTACTGCATAAATCAAAGTTACGGGATGTCCCGGAAGCTTCGCGGCGCGACCAGCAATGGTCGCGTTTTTTTTCCCCTGCCAGCGGGCGGGTCAGAACTTGTAGAGATCGGCCTTGTGCGGTTCGACGAATTCCGCCTGCGCGACCGTCAGGCGTTCGTTCAGCGCCTTCGATAATCCATTCGCCAACACGCCCGCGATCAATTTCGGCTCGCGGGTATAGATCGGGATGGGAAAGGAACCGCCATTGCGATCATAGCCGTAGATGGTGCCTTCGGTTTCCCAGACGCAATAGGCGTGGCCGGCCGGATGGCCCTTGTAGCGGACGAGGAGAATCTTCGCCCAGAAATTCGGCTCGAGGCTGTGTTGGGTCTGGACGACGGCGAGATAATTGCAGGCCGAGATGACGCATCCGTTGAGGACGACGAGGTCATTCTCTCCGGGCGTGAGAATGACTTTCTGCGGCTGACAGGCAGAGAGCGACAAAGCCGCCACCAAGCCTGCACGGGCAAGACAGCGGGGGAACGAGCGAAACTTCAATCGATATCGCATGGTATATGGCTTTTATACCACGATCGCTCTCCCGCCGGGAAGTGATACTTTGTCTCTCCGCCCTATTTCCCGGGAATTTTCATGCCTGACACGCTTGGCCTCATCTTCGCGGTGACGAGCGGACCTTCCGTCAGGCCGGCGTGATAACGATGGCAGAGCAGACAACCGTCGCCAGCCACATTGGGCTGATGACAGCGTAGGCAAAGCGCCTTGGAAAGCGGAGCGAAGTTGCTCGCAAAACGAGCCGGATCGCGATTTGCCTCCACCCCGGCTGGTCCGGAAAAATATTTCGCATATTCGGCCTTCGGATTGATCTGGTGACACATCTGGCAACCGGCGTCGCCGACGAGACTGAAGTGCGCCGCGTGATTGAAGGTCGTGAAACCTTTTTGTTTTGGTTCGGATTCCACTGGCAGCCAATGCACGACCTGCCGGCCATCCCGCGCAGTCACCGTGTGACATTTCATGCACAGCCCGGGATTCTGGGGATCGGACAGACGCTGGAAAGCTTCGCGCCCATCCGGCGAATCGGGCGCGCCTGCGAGCCGTGCGGTTGCCGTTAACCAGGCGACGAGGAACGGATCGGCGCGGCTCTTGGGACGATAAGAAAGCGTGAAGCCATCTGCCGGGCGATACCAGCCACCGACAGCGACCCAATCTTCCGCCGGAATCATCTCGATCGCCGGCGTCGGCGGCGGCGTGGCGGCGGCCGGCGCCGGACTCGCAGCCGCACCCTCGATCAAATCGCCAGTCGTCAAATCGTCGCTCGCTGCGGGCGTCGGGGCGGGATGATCCTGCGATCCAGCGGCGAGCAAATCTTCCTCCCCCGGCGAGGGTGGGGTCGGGGTGGCAGCAACGAGATCATCACCTCCGATGAGTGACTCATCACCCGACGATACCTTTTCGTTAGGCGAGGACGTCGGGATCAGGAGGCTTGTCCGCCGCACCGTTCAGCGGGTATCGTCGCTCACAATGCTGCTTCCACCGTCGCCCAATACCTCACCGCACTCCCCGGGGATCACCGCGCCGCGCTCAGCGCAGTGCGCAAGGCGATCAATGCGACTCATGGCGTTGGTCCTGTTCG
>DASXDC010000179.1:0-5947 GCA_036490855.1 Chthoniobacterales bacterium | reverse complement strand
TGGCACGGGGGCAACGGATACCAAACCGACTCACACATTATGGAACCTGTTTACATTCTCGGCGCCGGCCGAACCGACTTTAAGCGCAACCTCCGCAAAGAGGGCAAGACCATCCGCGACGTGATCAAGGAAGCGGGCCAGAAAGCGCTCGAAGACGCGAAGATCGATCCGGCGGAAATCGAGGCGGCGGCGGTCGGCAATTTCAACGCGGGCCAGTTTACGAAGCAACTGCACCTCGGCGCGTTCGTCCCGGAAATCGACGAAAAGCTGCACGGCATCCCGACCATGCACACGGAGGCGGCCTGCGCTTCCGGCGCTCTCTCGGTTCTGCTTGGCGCGCAATGGATCATGGGCGGGTTTCACGACGCCGTCCTGGTCGTCGGCGCGGAACAGCAGAAAACGATGTCGTCGAAGGACGGCGGCGATGTGCTCGGGGCGGCGGCCGACTTTGAGATCGAGCACCCGGAATACGGCGATTTTATGTTTCCGAAATTGTTCGGGCGGATCGCGCAGATCTACGTCGAGAAATATGGCGCCTCGCCCGATGATCTCGCCTCGGTCGCCTATAAGAACTACGCGCACGCCCGGCTCAATCCGCTCGCCCAGATGCGCGACGCCAACCTGACCTACGACGACGCCTCGCAGGTGTCGGAGAAAAACCCGAGTGTGGCTCCGCCCCTGCGCGTTTCCGATTGCTCACAGATCACCGATGGTGCGGCCGCCGTCGTGCTGGTGTCGGGCAAGTACCTCGACAAACACGGCATCGATAAGTCGAAGGTCCCGCAGCTGCTCGGCTTCGGGCACACGACCGATTATCTGGCGCTCGAGAAGAAGGACGTGCCGACATTCAGCACCGCACGCAAAGCGGCGGAGAAAGCCTTCGGAATGGCGAACCTGAAACCGCGCGACATGCACGGCGCGGAAGTGCACGATTGTTTTTCGATCACCGAGATTGTCGCCTATGAGATTCTTGGCCTGGCGGAACCCGGCAAAGGCGCCGAGCTGGCCAAGAGCGGCGCGACCGCCCTCCCGCAGGTCCGCGGCGAACACGTCAGTGGCAAGATCGACTTCGAGATTCCGGTCAATGCCGGCGGCGGTTTGATCGGCGACGGTCATCCGGTCGGTGCGACCGGGGTGCGCCAGGTGGTCGATGCCTATCAGCAATTGACCAATCAGGCCAACGGCCACCAGATTCCGGGCGCAAAGAAATTCCTCACCTTCAACATGGGCGGCAGCCTAACGACTTCCGTCGCCATGATCTGGGGTGTGAAATAAGTCGCCGAACAGCCGGTCCGCACGATGTCTTGAGATTTAGCGGGGCGTGTAACTTGCCGCGCCGGTTTGGCCGTCGAGGTGCGCAGTGCCGACCTGATGCAGCGGGCTGGATTCTCCGTAAATGACGAGGGTTAAATCTCGATGGGGAAATTCTTGCGCCATTTCTGTCATGAGCTTGTGGATCAACTCCGGGATCTGCGCCGGCGTCACCTTCGAGTAAAGGACCAGGCCAAGCTGATTCTGATCGTTCACCAGCGTGCGCGCGATTGCCGGGCTGAAGGCGTCCTCTTGTCGGAGCCGATTGAGGTAGGTCCAAACTTTCTGCGTTGCCGGCGGCACCTCGGCCGCTTGTTCCATCCGCTGCTGCTGGATCGACGGAGTCGCGGCGGCGGCGACTGGCTCCGATTTGTGGCAGGCGGCGAAAAACGCAAGGCTGGCGAGGAAAAGGAATCGAAGAATGGTTGCAATCACGTTTCTCATTCTATGAATTTTTTCCTGTTTCGCGAACCGGATCGCGCTTACTCGTGATGCCATGAGCGCCCAGGATACGGAAGCGACGATGGCGGTGTTTCTCGATTTGGAAAACATCGCCCTCGGCGCACACGAGGCACAATTTCCCGCCTTCGACATTCGCAAGGTGATCGAGCGACTGCTCCTCAAGGGGCACATCGTGGTCAAAAAAGCCTACTGCGATTTCGAGCGCTACAAGACCTTTAAGCGCGGGCTGCACGAAGCCGCTTTTGAGTTAATCGAAATCCCGCACGTCCGGCAGTCAGGCAAGAACTCAGCCGATATCCGAATGGTGGTGGACGCGCTCGATCTTTGCTACACGAAGAGTCACGTCGACACTTTCGTCATCATCAGCGGCGACTCCGATTTCTCGCCGCTCGTGAGCAAGTTGCGCGAAAACGACAAGACCGTCATCGGCGTTGGAGTGAAGCAATCGACTTCCGATCTCTTCATCACGAATTGCGACGAGTTCATCTATTACGATGACCTTGTGCGGACGAGCACGACTCGCAAACGCAGCGGCGCATCCTCGACCAAGGCTCCGGTGAAAAATGTGCCGGAGAAAAATCAGGGGCCGCCAATCGAGGAAGCGCTCGAGCTGCTCACCAACACGCTCGACGCGTTGCGCGCCGAACGCGGCGAAGATTACCCGGTGCATGGTTCGCGGGTGAAGCAGGCGATCAAACGCCAGCACCCGGGATTCAACGAACGCGCCTACGGCTTTCGCACCTTTAGCGATCTTCTGCTCGAAGCGCAGAAGCGCGGACTCCTCAAGCTCGAGAGCGACAAAAACGCCGGCGGCTATTTTCTTCACTCGGAGGAATAAACCGCGCGTATTCCGAGCCGCGCCTTACAGCGCGGGTTCTCGAGAAACGCGCGAATAAACTTCGAAAAGCGAAGTCCAAAGAGAACGGCATTTCGTCGGTCGTGGATCGTCGAAGCCGTCCTGCCCTTGGCACGCATTCGATGGAAAACAGAATTTTTCTCCAGCGCTATCGACTTTCCGTTAGTCTGAACGGTTTGCCGGTGGAGCTGCACCGCGGGCCAACGGCGCGCACATTTCGCGCGCAGGAAATCGCCAGCGGTCGCGAAGTGGCGTTGACCCTCGCGCCCGCGCCTAACGATCTCGATTTGCTCGCGCGTCTGGAGGAGAAGGCGAGCGCCGCGAAGAAGGTCAGCCAGAGCAGCATTCCGCGGCTGCTCGATTTCGGACGCGAAGAAGACGACCTGATCTATGTGACCGAATACGTCGAAGGTCATACCGCCGCCGCCTGGCTCGCCGCCCGCGGGCCGCTCTCGATCGGTCCGGTGCTGCGCCTGGCGGTGCAGGTGACGGAGGCAATGAATGCGGCCGCTTTTCAGCGTCTTCATCATCCGGCCCTCAATCCTGAGAACATCCTCTTCGTCGCCGGCCAGACCGCGGAAGATGATTGGCCCGCGATCAAGGTGCTGAACTGGTTTGTGCCGCCGCCCAGTTTTTCCGGAGCAGACGACGCACCGATTGAGCGCGCGGCCCGCTTCGCAGCACCCGAGCAATTGGATGGCGGAGCGGTGGATGTGCGCTCGGAAATTTACGCGCTCGGAGCGACGATCTGGTTTCTCCTCACTGGCGCGCCGCCCGCCCTGGCCGCGACCGGAAAATCGTTCGCGCTCGCGCAGGAGAAGTTGCGCGGCGTGCCCAAGATCGCGCGACACTTGCTCAATCGCATGCTGCGCGCGGAGCCGGCCGAGCGGCCGCAGGACCCGGTGGCGCTCGCTTCCTATTTGCAGACCTGTCTCGGGCGCGTCGATCGGCGGGAAAAGATCGAGCGCCAGCTCAGGCTGCCGCTTTTCGTTAGGCCGCGAATCTGGCACGGCCGGCCATTGCCCATCCCGCTGAAAGCGCTCGCCTCGGTGGTGGCCTTTCTCGTCCTCGCCGCGGCTGCGATCATTTTCCTGCCCTGGCCTCTGCGCTCGCAGCGTCCGGCGGTGGCCAGCGCCCCGCCGACGCCGCTCGTGCCGAAGAACATGCCTAACGAGATGCCGATCGTGTTGAAGGATTCGCTCGGCCGGATCGACGCGCTCGAGGCGGCGCCTCCGGCCGAAGGCCCGAGCGCGACCGCCGAACAGACAGAAGCGCCGGCCGTGACCGTCCAAACTAACGAACCGGTCCCGGGGCCGACGGTGGGCGAGGAACGGCGGGATTTCGTGGCGAACGCGACCCCGGCGCCAGAGAAGCGAGAAAATCCCCTAACGAAAACGCGGGCGAAGAAAGAGTCTGTCGTCGCGCGCTCCCGAAAATCGAGCAGTCATGCCGGCAATCACCAGCACCGGACGAACCACCACCGGGCGGTGCTGGCGCGGCGCGCGCAACCCTTGCCGAAGCTGCGGGTCGGCTCCGCTCCGGCGGAGTTGGTCGGGACAACTTCCGACGGACGCTGGATTCTCTCCGTCTCCGAGAGCGGACGGCGCGTCATCGTGCCACCGCCGCCTGGCTACTGAGCGGAGGCGTCTCCCGCCTAACGAGTCCGCGCAGGATCTCGCTCGCAATTTCAAACGAACGGAGGCGCGCGGCGTGATCGTAGATTTGCGCGGTGACGATCATTTCATCGGCGGCAGTTTCCTCGAGCATTTCCTCGAGACGCCGCCGGACTGTCTCGGCTGAACCGACCGCGGCATAACGAGTCCGTTGCCGCACCGCCGCCTGTTCGCCGGCCGACCAGATGCGGTCGAGGCTATCGATCGGCGGCGGCAATTTCCCGGGGCGGCCACGCACCATGCTAAGAAATTGGAGCTGGCTGGAAGTGAAAAGTCGTTCCGCTTCGGCATCCGTCTCGGCCGCGAACACACCCGCGCCGATCATCGCGTGCGGCCGGTCGAGCGCGGCCGAGGGTTTGAAATGCCGGCGATAAAGAGCGAGCGCGACCTCCAGATATTCGGGCGCGAAGTGGGAGGCAAAAGCGAACGGCAAACCGAGCTCGGCCGCGAGACGGGCGCTGAAATCGCTCGAGCCTAACAAATAGAGCGGCACGTTTGCACCCGCTCCCGGCACCGCCTGCAAAGCCTGATCCGGCTCGGCCGGCTCGAAGTATGATTGCAGCTCGAGCACCTCCTGCGGGAAAGTATCGCCATTGCTCCCGAGGTTGCGCCGCAGAGCGCGCGCCGTCAGTTGATCGCTCCCTGGCGCCCGGCCGAGGCCGAGATCGATCCGGCCCGGATAAAGTGTTTCGAGGGTTCCAAACTGCTCGGCGATCACGAGCGGGGAATGGTTAGGCAACATGATCCCGCCCGCGCCGACCCGGATGCGTTTCGTGCCGGCGGCGACGTGGCCGATCACGATCGAGGTCGCGGCGCTCGCGATGCCGGGAAGGTTGTGATGTTCTGCCAGCCAAAAACGATGATAGCCCCACTCCTCAGCGTGGCGCGCGAGATCGAGAGTGTTGCGGAAAGCGAGGGCCGCGTCGCCGCCTTCGATGATCGGCGAGAGATCGAGCAGAGAGAAATATTTCATCGAACAAACCAACTTAACGCAGCCGTCGCTGGCGTCATGTTTTGCCTTTGCGATATTGTCCGATGGAATACACCCGCCTCGGAAAATCCGGCCTCAAGGTTTCGCGCGTCTGCCTCGGCTGCATGAGCTACGGAGTGCCGGAGCGCGGCAACCATCCCTGGTCGCTCGATGAAGAAAAGAGCCGGCCTTTCATCGCGCGGGCCCTCGAGCTCGGGATCAATTTTTTCGACACCGCCAACGCCTATTCTGACGGGACGAGCGAGGAGATTGTCGGCCGCGCCTTGCGCGAGATGGGAAAACGCGACGAGCTGGTGGTGGCGACGAAATGTTTTTTCCCGTGGCGCGAGGCGCCGAATACCGGCGGTCTTTCGCGCAAGGCGATTTTCACCGCGATCGACGACAGCCTGCGCCGGCTCGGGATGGATTATGTCGACCTTTATCAAATTCATCGTTGGGACGACGAGACACCGATCGAAGAAACGCTCGAGGCATTGCACGATGTGGTGAAAGCTGGAAAAGCGCGCTACATCGGGGCGAGCTCGATGTGGGCCTGGCAATTCTGCCACTCACTCCACGTCGCAGCACGGAATGGCTGGACGCGCTTCGTCTCGATGCAGCCGCATTATAATCTCCTCTACCGCGAAGAAGAGCGCGAGATGCTGCCGCTCTGCA
>DASXDC010000178.1:0-7233 GCA_036490855.1 Chthoniobacterales bacterium | reverse complement strand
TTGGGACTGTTTCGGTGGATTGTTGGAGAGGGCGAGCCTCCCGCCTACGTAGCTTAGAGGCGGGATGGATACAGCCGCCATAACGCCTTTAATACTGACTTTTAACGAGGAGCCGAATATCGGTCGGGTATTATCGACTTTGAAGTGGGCCCAAAGGATCGTGATTCTGGACAGCGGGAGTAGCGATGGGACGCTTACGACCGCTACTTCATTTCCAAATGTTGAGGCTTTCCGGCGTGATTTTGATTCGCATGAGAACCAATGGAATTACGGAATGGGCCTCGTCGAGACGGAATGGGCTTTAACGCTGGATGCCGATTACATCCTCAGCATGGAGTTGTTCGACGAGCTGCGGACTCTCTCACCGACTAAGGATATCCACGGATACTCAGCTCGCTTTCGTTACTGTATCAAGGGTTGCAGACTCCGGACAAGTGTTTATCCGCCACGGGCTGTTCTCGTCCGCAAGACCGCTGGGAGTTACGTCAACGAAGGGCATACCCAAATGTGGAGGAGCGCCGGTCGTATTGAGCAACTCGTTGGTTTTATTGATCACGACGATCGCAAATCCTTGAGCCGGTGGATTCAATCTCAAGACCGCTATATGCAGATTGAAGCAAGGCACCTGCTCGCAGAGACGGCGACCAGTCTTTCGGCGCAGGACCGCCTGCGCAAGAAGGTTTATTTTGCCCCGCTTGTGATGCCCCTGTATCTGCTCTTCGGTCGAGGGCTGATTCTCGATGGTTGGCCGGGTTTGTATTACGCTTCAGCGAACGGTCGCTGAACTTCTGCTGTCGTTGCGCCTCATGGTTTACAAACATCGGCTCGAAGAGTAGCGAGAGGTGAAGAGGCTTCGTGCCTTGTGGCGATGAATATCCAGAAATTCTCCCGGATTATCTCGACGAGTTCTTTTCCGCGAAGTAGCTTGATTTCCAGTTCAGCCTTTACCCTCTTTAACTTTTTCTCATGTGCGGAATAGCTGGTATTTTTAATTCAAGTTTGTCGCCCGATGAACTGGAGGCGCGGCTGGTTGCGATGCAGGACGCAATCTGGCATCGCGGGCCGGATGATGAGGGTTTGTTTCTCTCGCCCGGCGGCGGGGCCGGCCTCGTCAGTACCCGCCTCGCAATTCTCGATCTCTCCCCGGCCGGTCATCAGCCGATGACTTCTGCGGATGGGCGCTATACGATCGCGTTCAACGGCGAAATTTATAATTACGGCGCGTTGCGCGCCGAGTTATTGGTTAACGGTTATTCGTTAAGATCGCAGACCGACACGGAGGTCGTGCTGGCACTTTATGAGCAGGAGGGGCCGAAGTGCCTGGAGCGATTGGACGGCATGTTCGCCTTCGCCATCTGGGACGAGCAGGAGAGAAGTCTCTTCCTCGCTCGCGATCCGCTCGGGATCAAGCCGCTCTATTTTTCCAATGTTTCAGAAGGTTTCTGCTTTGCCTCCGAGCTACGGACGTTGCTCGTAAGCGGGATGGTGGAACGGGAGGTTTCTCCGGCCGGATTGTTTGGCTATCTGACGACTGGCTCGGTCCCGGAATTTGAGACCCTGATAAAACATGCGCGGATGCTGCCGGCCGGAGATTATCTTACCTGGAGGGACGGAGAAGTGATCCCGACGACGTATTGGGAGGTGGGTTTTGAAGGTAAAAATTGGAAAGCGGAAAGTAGCACGGGGATCGGAGGATGGGAGTCGCGCAGCCCAGCCGGAGGCGACGCCGGGCTTTCAAATCAGGGGACGTGGTTCGGAGGTCCGGGGGCGGAGACCGAAGGGGAAATAGAAATTCGAAAGGCGAACGGGGAAACGGGGGAGAACGGAAGTAAGCGGTCAAAGAACGGAGACGGCGTGACTCCGTCGGGCCGGATCACGAGGAGCCAGCGCCTGATAATGGCGGCGCAGGCCGCCGCGACGGTCAGAGCGGCGCTCGAGGAATCGATCGACCGGCATCTGGTGAGCGACGTTCCGGTGGGGGTTTTCCTGAGCGGCGGGATTGATTCGACCATCTTGGTCGCGCTCGCTTCGCAAAGAACGAAGGAGCCGCTCCGCACCTTTAGCATCTCGTTTGATGACCCGGCCTTTGACGAAGGCGGCGTGGCTGCGCGGACGGCAGCGCATTTCGGGGCGAAGCATACCGACTGGCGCCTCGATCCCGGGACGGCGAAGAGATTACTGCACGAGTTCCTCGAGCGATCGGACCAGCCGAGCGTCGATGGATTTAATACCTTCTGCGTGGCGAAGATGGCGCATGAGAACGACCTGAAAGTCGTGCTTTCGGGCCTGGGGGGTGATGAAGTCTTTGGCGGCTATCCTTCTTTCCGGCGCGTGCCATTCCTCATGAGAAAAAGCCGGCGCCTTTTGGGCCTGACGCGTTCGTTGGCTGGGATGTGGCTCAAAAACAGCCGGTCGGGCCGGGCTCGCCGCATCGGATGGTTTCTCTCGGGTTCGGTGGACGTGGCCGGCGCCTATGAATGTATCCGCGGAATCTTTACCCCGCTCGAGGCGAGCGAGCTCCTCTCCTTCTATGGCGTGCGCGGCTATGAAGGCAAGAAACCAGCTCGGAAGAAAGTTCCCCCCCAGCCGACGATCGGAGACCAGGTTAGCTACCTCGAGCTGACTCGTTACATGCGCAATCAACTGCTGCGCGATAGCGATGTGATGAGCATGGCCTGGAGTCTCGAGCTGCGGGTTCCTTTCGCCGACCGGAAGCTGATCGAGACGGTGGCTCGGATTCCGGCCAAATGGCGCTTAGCTCCCGGGAAGCGGATCCTGCTCGACGCCGTCCCGGAGATTCCCGAGTGGGTGCGGAAGCGGCCCAAGCAAGGGTTTGCCTTTCCCTTCCGGGATTGGATAAAATCGGAATGGGGCGACATCTTCGCCCGGATTCAGAAGGAAAGCCCTGTGCCGACCCGAGATTGGTATCGGACCTGGTGTCTCTTCGCCCTGGAGAACTTCCTCGAAAGGCTGAAGGCGGAAAGCAAAAGCTGAAAGCGGAAATACCAATAACCAATAACCTTTAACCCTTCTACCCCCCATTAACCATTAACTATTAACTATTAACTATTAACTATTAACTATTAACTATTAACCTTCTACCTCCCCCTTCCCCTTAACCAATAACCATTAACCATTAACCAATACCCCTCCCCAAATCCCCTTACCTCATGCCTGATCCCACCCCACAGCCGGTCTTTCGGCTTCGCGATCCGGTCGCGACCAGGCTTGATGAGGCGGAGCCTGGGATGAGCGCGGCGCCGGAAACTGGCGAGCTGGCGCCGGACGTTGCCGCCTCGAAGCGAAAGCGAAGTCTGATCGCGCGCGCTGCAGACCAGGAATGGTCGGCCTCGGCGCTCTTTTTACTCCTCGACGTCGCCGCCTGGTTTCTCATCTACGGCTTCGCCAGCCTGAGCCGGGGCGATGCTTATTACTCGTCGGCTTTCGTCTTCTTTGTCGTCGATCTCCTCCAGATCACGGTGATCGTGACCGCGCTCTACACGATCGGCGGCTATGACCGGAGCACCGAGACGCGCAGCCTCGTCTATGCGACCGAGCATCTCCTCGCCATCGCCTGCGCGGCGCTGGTGAGCGCGGCGCTGATTTATTCGGCAGCCAGCTTTGACAGCTCGATGAAGCCGAGCCGCGGAGTGGTGCTGGTGAGTTTTATCATTTTCCTCCCGGTCTCCCTCGAATACCGGCGCTGGGTGCGCTCGCGGGTGGTGCGGACGGTGGCGGAGCGGGCTTTCCTCGTGATCGGGAGCGGGGAGCTGGCGCAGCGCTTTTACCAGGCCTACATGGAGTCGCCGAACCGGCAGCAGCTCGAGTTTGTGGATGTGGATCCGGCTCGCACCGGGGTGCGGATCGCCGGACCGGGGACGCCACTGGTCGAGGGCGAGGTGGAGGCGAAATTGCGCCGGAGCGGGTCGCACTATAGCGGCGTGATCCTGGCCGATCGGGTCGATCGGATTCCGCCGGAACTGCTCGAGCGCCTGGTGCGGACGCAATTCCAGCGCTCGCGCGTCTATACCCTGGAGTCGTTCTATGAAACGCACTGGCGCTATGTGCCGCTGGGCGCGATCGACCCGGTCTGGCCTTTGCAGACCGGCTTCCAACTGGCGCGCAACTCGCCCTATCATTATCTGAAGCGGCTCTGCGATCTCCTCCTTTCGGCCGGGTTACTGGTTATTTGTTCTCCGCTATTTGTTTTGCTTGTCATCCTCGTCTGGCTCGGGAGCGGGCGGCCGATTCTTTATTCGCAGACGCGGATCGGGCGGGCTGGCCGGCCTTTCACGCTTTACAAGCTGCGCACGATGAGGACGCGGACCGAAGCGGACGCGGATGGCGCCGATATTTACACGCGGAAAGGCGACCCGCGGATCACGCCGATCGGGCGCTGGCTGCGCAAACTGCGGCTGGATGAGCTGCCGCAGCTTTGGAATGTGTTTGCCGGCGAGATGAGCCTGATCGGTCCGCGGGCGGAGTGGACGAAATGCGCGGAGCGTTATGAAAAGCAGATTCCGTTTTATCATTTCCGGCACCTGGTAAAGCCGGGGATTACCGGTTGGGCGCAGGTGAATTATCCCTATGGGGAGAGCGACGACGATGCGATCGAGAAGCTGAAGTTCGATCTCTACTACATCCGGCGTTACTCGCTCAAGCTCGACGCCATGATCGCGCTCAAGACGGTGCATGTGATGCTCTTCAGCCGCGGCCAATAGGCCGGCGGCTGAAGAGCATCACGGTTATTTGTTAATTGTTATTGGTTATTTCTGTGCGCGATCCCGTCCGTTCGTTTGAGGAGTTGGAGTGCTGGCAACAGTGCCGGGAGCTGCGGTTGTTCGTGGCTCGCGAGATCGTGCCGCAGCTTTCGAAGGAAGAGCGGTTTCGACTTGGAGATCAGCTTCTGCGGGCGGCGCGCTCGACGACCGCAAACATCGCCGAGGGATATGGCCGTTTTCATTATCTGGACAATGCCAAGTTCTGCGGCATTTCGCGCGGCTCGTGTCATGAAGTGCTCGACCATTTGATTACGGCGCGCGACGAGAAACTGATTTCCGACGAGTTGCTCCGCCGCGGTCGAGACGCGGTCGGGACCGCACTCAAGCGCCTGAATGGATATATGAATTACCTGAGGAAGGCCGGGGCGCCGCCCTCGGCGAGCGGATAAAATCGAGCGCGGGGCAGCGCAAAAAAGGGCGAGCGGACCGGTTCGCCTTTTTTATTGGAAATCAGCCCGCGACAGACAGGCCGCGGCAACCATTAACCAATAACAAAAAACCAATAACCAAAAACGGCGCTAAATAAGCCCCGCTTTTTTGAGCGCGGCGTGGGCGCCGTTTTTATTAATCGTCTTCAGCCCGCGCGCCGTCGTCTTGACCCGGACGAATTTCTTCAGCTCCGGCACCCAGATGCGGTGTTCGTGCAGGTTCGGGCCGAAGATGCGCGGCACGTTCTTGGTCACGTGACGGCCGACGCCGCCCTTTTTCTTCGCCATGCCGCGGCGGTGAATGACGCTGCCGCGGGCGGGTTTCGATCCTGTGATACTGCAAACTTTTGACATAAGCCGGGCTTGGAAGGGGCGTAAGCTGCCGTCAGTCGCCGGAACGGTCAAGCGAATTTGGAAGGGGCCGCTCTGCTTATCTAAAGGCCCGGCCGATGCTTCACATTCGTTATCGGTGGCGGGTTGTCGCTTGTCGGTAAGGCGAGGCGTTCCGGGCCCGGATGCACTGCCGCCTTGCAACAAGATTACGAGCGTTGTCATGAAACCTTTTGGGTTGAACACGAGGCGCCAACCGTGGTCGAATCCATTCCACCGCGAAAGCAATTCCGCGCACTCCACTTTTCCTATGCAAAAAAATAATCACAAGCTGCGGGTGGGGATCGTGGGCGCGGGCGAGATCGTGCGCCGGCGTCATCTCCCGCCATTGCAGCGTCACCCCGAGGTGGAGGTGATCGCGGTCTGCAATTCCACCTACGAGAGTGCGGAGAAATTCTGCCTCGAGAACCTGCCCCACGCCACCCCGATGCAGAACTGGGCGGAATTGTTAGGCATGCCCGAGCTCGACATCATCTGGATCGGCACCCCGCCCTACATGCACTCGGCGGTCACGATCTCAGCTCTCGAGGCCGGGAAGCATGTTTTTTGTCAGGCCCGGATGGCGATGGACCTGGCGGAAGCGGAGGAGATGCTGGCGGTTTCGCGGCGCTATCCGGAACTCGTCACGATGCTTTGTCCGCCGCCTTACGGGATGCGGGGCGATCTGCTCGTGCAGAAACTTCTCGCCGAGGAAGCGCTCGGCCAGCCGCATCACCTCCGCCTCCAGAGTTTGAACAGCATCTTTCTCGATCCTGACGCACCGGCGCACTGGCGGCAGAAGATTGAAATGAGCGGTCTCAATGTCCTCAGCCTCGGGATCTATGCCGAGGTGTTGCAGAAGTGGTTTGGCGAAATCACGAGCGTCTTCGCGCGCGGGAAAATCCTGCAGCCGGATCGCGGCGGCTACGAGGTGATCATTCCCGATCTCCTGACGGTGCTCTGCACTTTCGCGAACGGAATGGAAGGCGTGCTCGAATTCAGCGGGGTCGATGCGCAGGCTCCGGCCGATCGGCTGGAGGTCTACGGCGATCTCGGCACGATGACGTACGATTTCGGGTCCGATATCGTCCATGCCGGCCGGATCGGGGATCGCGCCCTGCACGTCGTCGAGCTGACGCCCGATCTCGAGACGGAATGGCATGTCGAGGATGATTTCATTGCGGCGGTAAAGTCGCGCGGCCGGATCCATCCGTACCCGGATTTCGAAGACGGCGTGCGTTACATGCGGGTGGTGCAGGCGGTGGCGGATTCGCGGGCGCGGAACGAGTGGATCGAGCTGGGGGCGGTGCTGGTGTAGTGCGGGGAGCGCGCGCGACTCGCGCGCTGGCGAAGGCGCTTCGCCTTCCTGAACTTTTCGCGGATCGCGAGTGAGGTTGGTTTTGCCAAGTCGCGAAAACCGGCAGGCGAGTCGCGTACGCTCCCGCGCGACACGCGCTAGAGCATTGCTCCGCGCAACATCAGAAGCGCGATCGTGAAATAAATCATCAGCCCGGTGACGTCGACCAGGGTGGCGACAAACGGCGCGGAGGAAGTTGCCGGGTCGGCTCCCGCCCGGCGGAGGAGAAAGGGCAGCATCGAGCCGGAAAGCGAACCCCAAAGGACGACTCCGATCAGCGCGACCCCGACTGTCGCGG
>DASXDC010000177.1:0-11836 GCA_036490855.1 Chthoniobacterales bacterium | reverse complement strand
AAAACTGGCGCGCGGCGCGCACGCGGCCGAAGCGCACATTCGCGAAGGACGCTTCCAGCGCAGCCTCTCCTTCCTCGCCGGCACATCGAGCGTGCTGGCGGGCGCGGAAGTCGCCTACGAACATTACAAGGGCAGCTACGGCCAGCAGATCATGTATTCGCCTGTGATTTGCGGCGGCGCGATGACGATCGCGGGATTGTTAGGCGCGATCAGCCAACGCTGCGCCCGGACGGTGCTCCGCTGGACTTCGGCCATCACCCTCCTCGATGGATTGACCGGTTTTTGCTTTCACGTCCGCGGGATCGCGCGCAAGCCGGGCGGCTGGCGCTTGCCGATTGCGAACATCATCATGGGCCCGCCGATTTTCGCGCCGCTCCTTTTCGGGGTGAGCGCTTATCTCGGTCTGGTCGCGTCGTTTCTGCGGCCGGAGGAAGCGGCGCCGATTATTCTGCGCTCGCCGAAGACAAAACTGCTCAGCCTAACGAATGCAGATTTGGCCGCGCAACACCCTTGGACGATCGATCTGCGGGAAGGGCGTTTCCAAAAACATCTCGCTGTCGCGACGATCGCCGGGACGTTTTGCAGCGGCGCGGAAGCGCTTTATTCGCATTACAAAAATAACTTCCGCTACCTCGCGCAATGGACGCCGATCATCATCGCGCCCCTCCTGATGGGCGCGGCCGCGGGGGCAATTGTTAGTCCGAAAATCGCGCGGACCTGGCTGCCGGCGATGTCCCTGCTCGCGATCGCGGATGGCGGCGTGGGCTTTTTCTATCACGCGCGCGGAGTGCTGCGGCGTCCAGGCGGACTGCAGAAACCACTCTACAACCTTATCTATGGGCCGCCGATCTTCGCGCCGCTCCTTTTTGCGGCCTGCGGGACGGTCGGGTTGCTCGCGAGCCTGATGCGGAGGGAACGATGAGGCTGCTACCCGCTTTCGAGCAACCGGCGCGCGTGGCGATCGCTCTGGGAAACGCACGCGGACCGCGTGCGCTCCAACCTTCAGACGAAGAACACGCAATCTGATGCCTAACGAAAAGCAACAATCCGATCGTGAACGTCTCCCGCTCGACGAGCACACGATGGAGCCGCTCCCGCCGAAGGTTCAACCCGGCTATTACCTCGGCTTCAGCACCCTCGGTCAGCAAAAGTTCTGGGACGCCGCGACGCGCGAAGTCGTGCGGAAACGCGTCGAAGAAATCCCGCCGATCCGTTTCTTTCACGAAGAGGAAGCGCGCCTCATGCAGGTGCTCTGCGATCATCTCCTTCCCCAGGACGATCGCGACGCCGCGCATCGGATTCCGATTTTGCCCTACATCGACGAGCGCCTCTACCACGGTAAAACCCCCGGCTACCGTTTCGAATCGATGCCGCCGGACCCCGACGCCTACCGCCTCGGTTTCCAGGCGATCGAGCAAATGTCGCAGGCAAATTTCGAGCGCGATTTTCTCGCCCTCACCTGGCACGAACAGGAAGAACTCTTGAAGTCGATTCACGACGCCAAGCCGATGCCGGGCGCGGAAGGAATCTGGCAGCGCATGCCGATTCACCGCTACTTCGCGCTCGTCCTGCAGGACTGCGCGGAAATGTACTACGCCCATCCCTGGGCGTGGGACGAGATCGGCTTCGGCGGCCCCGCCTATCCGCGCGCTTACACCCGGCTGGAGAATGGAGAGCCGGAACCATGGGAGGTGGAGGAGCAGCGTTACGATTGGGTGATGCGGCCGAAGGTGTGGGTTTCCGATCCCGAGGAAGCGGAGATCGCCGCCCATAGCGGCTTTCCGGTTGCTGGTCAGGGAGGTTCGCATTGAAAGAACCGATCGGCGGCGCCTTCGAGTCGCCTCACGACCACAAAATCCACCTCGGCGCGATGCAGGAGATCGAGCGGCCGATGCGTCGTTATGCGGATGAGGACGAGATTGATTATCTCGTGGTCGGCGTCGGCGCGGCTGGCGGCGTCCTCCTGCAACGGCTGGCGCGCGCCGGTTTCCGAGTCGTCGGTCTCGAGGCCGGCCCTTTCTGGGATACAGAGCGCGATTGGGTGAGCGACGAGAAAGGCTCGCACCAGCTTTATTGGGAAGACATGCGCATCACGGGCGGCGACGATCCTCTCACCTTCGGCGCGAACAACAGCGGGAGAGGCGTTGGCGGCGGCTCGGTCCATTGGGCGGCATTTACTCCGCGGTTTCATCCGAGCGACTTCGAGACTTACACCCGCGACGGCGTCGGCGCGGATTGGCCGATGTCGTACTGGGATCTCAAACCGTATTACGAATTGCTCGAGCTCGAGATGCCGGTGGCGGGGCCGGCCTGGTATCCATGGGGCGACCCGCACGGCTACGCTTACGGGCCGCATCCGATGGGCGGCGTCGGCAACACCCTTATCAAAGGCTGCACGTCGTTAGGCATTCCGGTCAGCGCGGGCGGGCCGGTCGCGATTTTGAGCGGCTCGCGCAACGATCGGCCGCATTGCATCTATCGCGGCTTTTGCATTCAAGGCTGCAAAGTCGGCGCGAAAGCCAGCACCCTCATCACCCACGTGCCGGACGCGCTCGCGAACGGCGCCGAAGTGCGCGACCGCTCGATGGCGAACCGGATTCATCTTGGAAAAAATAATCGCGTCACCGGGGTGAGTTATTTCGATCGGGAAGGGCGCGAGCATTTTCAAAAAGCGAAGGCCGTCATCGTCTCCGGTTACGCGATCGAGACTCCGCGACTGCTCCTCAATTCCGCCTGCGACGGTTATGAAAACGGGCTCGCGAATTCCAGCGACACGGTGGGGCGCTATCTTATGGCTCAGGCTGGAAACGTCATCCTCGGCCGTTTCAACGATCCCGTGCGCATGTACAAAGCGCCGCCCGCGCACGCCCTGACCGAAGAGTTTTATGAGACCGACCCGAAACGTGATTTCGCCCGCGGCTTCGCTATCCAGACGGTCGGGCCGCTCCCGATCTCTTTCGCGAAACAGATGATGGCAGCGCGCGGCCTCTGGGGCTGGGGCATGCGCCGCGCGATGATGGATTATAACCATTGGGCCGCACTCGGATTGTTAGGCGAAATCCTGCCCGCGCCCGATAATCGCGTCACCCTCGCGGAGGAACGCGATCAGTTTGGCATCCGCATTCCGCACATCAATTTCAGCCGGCACGAGAACGATAAAAAGCTGACGAAATTCGGGGTGAACAAGGTGAAACAAGTGATGCGGGCCGCCGGGGCGACCGAAGTCGCGGAGGAAGCGCGCTACGCCCATCTCGTCGGCGCGGCGCGGATGGGAAGTGGTCCCGCGAAGTCGGTCGTCGATAAATTCGGACGCACCCATGACATCGCGAATCTCTTCGTCTGCGACGGCAGCATTCTCCCGACACAAGGCTCGGCCAATCCCGGCCTAACGATTCAAGCGCTGGCGGCGCGGACCGCCGATTACCTCATCTCGCAGGGCACGACCGTTTTTAATTCCGAGAAGCGCGACCTGACCGATCCACCAGTGCGGCGCCACCTGTCGCCGGATGCGCGTTATAGCAGCGGTGTGCCGCGGTTAGGGTGAGGCGGCTTCACCGTCTTCGTTAGGGCAAAATGATCCGGGCGCACCAGTCCGCAACGAGTTAGCCGCACCTGCCCGACCGCTTCGCTTGGATGATCTGGGCTGGCTTCTTCTTTCGCACGACATCCCCGGGGGCTTCCTGGACGGTTTTTCGGTCGTGGACTTTTTTTCTTCGGACTCACTTTCGGCGTTTACTGATCAGGGATTGACGAAGATTACCGGTGGAGTTTTTCGCAGGGAACGCCTCAGAAAAATCCTCACTGAAGCGCGCGCAAAAGACGCCGCAACTGTTCGCTTCTTCAGATGCGATTCATTTATTGAACGCATCCGCCAAAAGAAACCGGTGAGAGCGCGTGGGGAGAATCGAGCGATGAAAGTTTCTAATGATGTCGAAGCTGAAAAGGCAACGCGACGCGCAGCAGTAAGCACAGCATCATCCGAGGGTCTCGAGGCGGCGTTGCGCAAGCGTCTGCAAGGAGAAGTCCGCTTCGACGCCGGCTCGCGCGCGCTTTACGCGACCGATCTTTCCATCTTTCGTCAGCCACCTATCGGGGTCGTGATTCCGCGCACGATGGAGGATGTGATCATGACGGTGGAAGAATGCCGGCGCCGCGGTGTGCCGATTCTCGGCCGCGGCTGTGGGACCAGTCTGGCGGGCCAATGTTGCAACGTCGCGGTGGTGATTGATTTCTCGAAATACCTTCACCGGCTGCGGTGGATCGACCCGCAACGCAAGCTGGCCCACGTCGAGCCCGGCATCATCTACGACGATCTGAAAGCAACTTCCGAGGAGCATCACCTCGTCCTCGCTCCCGACCCCGCCACTCACAAATACTGCACGCTCGGCGGCATGATCGGCAATAACTCCTGCGGAGCGCATTCCGTGATGGGCGGCCGCACAGCGGATAACGTCGAGGAACTCGACATCCTCACCTATGACGGCCTGCGGATGCGGGTCGGTCGCACGAGCGATTCCGAACTTGAACAGATCATCGGCGAAGGCGGCCGCCGGGGAGAGATTTATCGCAAGCTGCGCGACCTCCGCGACCGCTACGGCGAACTCGTTAGGCAACGTTTCCCGGATATTCCACGGCGCGTTTCCGGTTACAACCTCGATGAGTTACTGCCGGAAAATGGGTTCAACGTCGCCCGCGCCCTCGTCGGGACGGAAGCAACCTGCGTCCTCATCCTCGGCGCAACCGTGCAGTTGATGCACAGCCCGCCGCATCGCGCCCTCGTCGTGATCGGTTATCCGGACCTCTTCGTCGCCGGGGACAACGCCGCGCCGCTTCGCAAGTACGACCCGCTCGCGATCGAAGCTGTACAGCAGCACGTGATCAAAAACATGAAACGAAAAGGCAAGCCGGCGACGGGAGAAAAATTTCTCCCGGAGGGCGATACCTGGCTGATCGTGGAGTTCGGCGGCGAGTCGCGCGAAGAAGCGCGCGATCGCGCCCGCGAGGCGCAATCGAGGATGGAAAAGGAGCTGCAAGGCCACATCGCGATGAAGATGCTCGACGATCCCGACGAACAAGAGGCCGTCTGGCACATTCGCGAGTCGGGCGTGGGCGCAAGCCGCGTCCCGGAGGACGAAGATGCCTGGCCGTCGTGGGAGGACGCCGCGGTGCCGCCCGCAGTCTTGGGCGATTACCTGCGCGAATTCGATAAGCTCCTGAAGAAGCATCATTATCGCTGGACGATTTTTGGCCATTTCGGCGACGGCTGCGTCCATTGCCGCATCACCTTTGACCTAAAGACCAAGGAGGGCGTGCGTAGCTACCGCGCCTTTGCGGAGGAAGTTTCCGACCTGATCGTCAAATTTGGCGGGTCACTCTCCGGCGAACATGGCGATGGTCAGGCGCGCGCGGAGCTTTTGCCGAAGATGTTCGGGCCGGAGCTGATCGACGCCTTTCGCGAATTCAAATCGATCTGGGATCCGCAATGGAAAATGAACCCCGGCAAGGTGATCGATCCTTACCCTCTCGATAGTAACTTGCGGGTTGGTCCCGATCATAAGCCCCACAAAGTTGAGACCTACTTTCGGTTCCATGACGACAAAGGCAGCTTTGCCTTGGCTACCGAACGCTGCTTTGGCGTGGGCAAATGTCGCAACCTCAATGGCGACACGATGTGCCCGAGTTTCAAAGCGACGCGGGAAGAGATGCACAGCACCCGCGGCCGCGCCCATCTCCTCTTCGAGATGCTGCGGGGAGAAGTTCTCGCCGACGGCTGGCGCGACGAGCACGTAAAGGAGTCACTCGATCTCTGCCTGGCCTGCAAAGGTTGTAAGAGTGACTGCCCGGTCTCAGTGGATATGGCTACTTACAAGGCTGAGTTCCTCGCGCATTACTATGAAGGCCGGCTCCGCCCGCGCCAGGCTTACGTGATGGGACTTATCGCGATCTGGGCCAGGCTGGCGTCATTCGCTCCAGGCTTGGCAAACTTCCTCAGCCACGCTCCGCTCCTTGGCCGGCTGGCGAAATTCGCCGGCGGCCTTACCCAGCAGCGCGAGCTTCCACCTTTTGCGGCCGAGACTTTCCGAGCGTGGTTCGCTCAGCGCGGGTCAAAGATCGGCTCAGGTAGGCGCGTTCTTCTCTGGCCGGATACTTTCAATAACTACTTCCTGCCTCAGACGGCTCAGGCTGCCGTGGAAGTGTTGGAGAACGCCGGCTGCGAGGTGACGATTCCCAAGCGCCTGCTTTGCTGCGGTCGTCCGCTCTATGACTATGGAATGCTGACGCAAGCGAAGGCATGGCTGGAAGATATTCTCGACGCAATCGGACCGGAAATTCGCGCCGGGACGCCAATCGTTTTCCTCGAGCCAAGTTGCGCTGCCGTTTTCCGCGATGAGTTACTCGATCTCTTTCCAGACCGCGAGGACGCGCGGCGACTCTCGGAACAGACCTTTCTCTTCGATGAATATCTCGAGCGCATTGATTATCAGCCGCCGCAGCTGCACCGCAGCGCCATCGTTCATGGCCATTGTCATCGCAAGGCGCTAATGGGCATGGATGCCACCAAGAAACTTCTCAAAGGGATGGGAATGGAAGCGGAGTTGCTCGATTCCGGCTGTTGTGGAATGGCGGGCTCTTTCGGCTATGAACCGAAGGCCTACGATGTCTCGATGAAAGTCGGCGAGCACCAGTTACTGCCGCACGTCCGCGACACCTCGCGCAGTGATTTCGTCATTGCCGACGGCTTCAGTTGCCGCGAACAGATCGCGCAATCGACCGACCGCCGCGCGCTTCACCTCGCCGAGGTGGTGGCGATGGCTTTGAAGCAGGGACCAGAGGGACCAGCTCAAGGTCCACCCGAAGATATCTTTACGCTGAAACCGGCGCGGCTCGGGTGGAAAGCCATCGCTGCGACCGCGGCAGTGCTGCTGCTCGCGACCTGCTATGTTAGCCGGCGGCGGTCATGAGAGAAGAGGCGATGCCGCTGCCTGACAAGGATGGAATAGTGGGGATCGGCCGGAGCGACCGCATCACGACGCCTCGCCTAACGAACCAAGAGCTCGCAGCGGCCAATTCCGATTCCACAGTACCGCCACTCTCCGACGTCGGGAGCATGCCGGTCTTCAAGTATCCCTTTTCCTTCGCCAACAAGCGCGTCTATCAGGGCGGTTGGTCCCGCGAAGTGACCATCCGCGAGCTGCAAATCGCCAAGGAGCTCGCGGGCGTAAACATGCGACTCGAAGCCGGCGGGGTGCGCGAGCTTCATTGGCACAAGGCGGCGGAGTGGTCGATCATGCTTTTCGGCAGCGCCCGCCTCACCGCGATTGACGCCGAAGGCCGAAGCTTCGTCCGCGATGTTTTCGAAGGTGACCTCTGGTATTTTCCGCCCGGAATTCCGCACTCGATCCAAGGTCTGCAGCCGGAAGGAACGGAATTTCTCCTCGTCTTCGACGACGGTCATTTCTCCGAACACGAGACCGTCCTGCTCTCAAATGTCGCAGCCCACATTCCGCCCGGAATTCTGGCGAAGGACTTTACTCTTGAGCCGCAAGCGCTGGGCGGGATCTTTAAGCAGGAGCTTTTTATTTTCCAGGCGCCACTTCCCGGCCCCCTCGAGGAGGAGCAGAAAGCCGCGGCCGGCGCGCCCGGCCCATCGCCTTGCGAATTTTCTTTTCATCCTGACGAACATAACACTGTGAAAAAATCCGATGCCGGTGAAGTCCGCATCGTTGATTCCACCAGCTTCAAAGTTTCCATCACCGTGGCGGTCGCGATTGTGACCGTCCATCCCGGCGGAATGCGCGAGATTCACTGGCATCAGAACGCGGATGAATGGCAATACTACATGAGCGGCCAAGCCCGGATGACAGTTGTAGGCACAGGCAAACGCGCCCGCACGATGGATTTCCTAGCCGGCGATGTCGGTTACGTCGAGAAAACCCTTCCGCATTACATCGAGAACACCGGGGACGACGATCTGCGCTTTCTCGAAGTCTTCCGATCGAATCGATTCGAAGATCTTTCACTCTCCGAGTGGCTCACTCACACTCCGGCCGAGTTAGTGATGGCTCATCTCAATATCAGCAAAAAGACGTACGATCAGATCCCACGAGAGAAGCTGGTGGTCCTGCCAGGGTAAGCTCGAATGGATGAAATGGCGTTCCTCGATCTTTGCGATGACGCGCGAGCTGAAATTATCGGACGCTGCGCAAACCTGGATGACAAATTCGGACGCACCCATGACATCGCGAATCTCTTTATCTGCGACGGCGGCATTCTCCCGAGACAAGGATCGGCCAATCCCGGCCTAACGATTCAAGCGCTCGCCACGCGGACCGCCGATTATCTCATCTCGCACGACACGACCATCTTTACTTCCGAGAAACGCGACCCGCGCGCTCCACGATTCCCTCGCCTCGTTAGCCGCAGATGAAACTTGAGCTTCAGAATCCTGCCGCCCTCGCCGAGGAGCTGGCCCGCAAGATCGACGGCGACGTTTGCTTCGACGACGGAAGCCGCGCGCTTTATGCCACGGACAGTTCGAATTATCGCGAGGTGCCGATCGGAGTCGTCATCCCGCGAAATCTCGGCGATGTCATCGAGGCGGTTGCGGTCGCGCGGAAATTCGGCGCGCCGATTCTCGCGCGCGGCTGCGGCACGAGTCTGGCCGGACAATGCTGCAACGTCGCGGTCGTGATCGACACCTCGCGCCACTTCAACGAATTCCTCGGGATCGACCCGCAGAAGCGACTCGCGACCGCGCGGCCCGGGATCGTCCTCGACGACTTTCGCGCGCATGGCCAACCCTATCAGCTCACCTTCGGTCCCGACCCGGCGACCCATAATCGCTGCACGATCGGCGGCATGCTCGGCAACAATTCCTGTGGCGTCCATTCCGTCATGGCGGCGTTTGCCGGCACCGGGGCGCGCACGTCGGATAATCTCGAATCCCTCGAAGTTCTGACCTACCGCGGGCTGCGTCTCCGGGTTGGCAAAACGAGCGAAGACGAGCTCGAAGCGATCGTTAGGCAAAAGGACGAGCGCGCGGAAATTTACCGCCAGCTCAAAGCGCTGCGCGACAAATACGCGCCGCTCATTCGCGAGCGTTACCCGAAGATTCCGCGCCGCGTCTCCGGCTATAATCTCGACGACCTGCTTCCGGAAAACGGCTTCCATGTCGCGCGCGCGCTCGCCGGGAGCGAAGGCACCTGCGTGACGATTCTGGAAGCGACCCTCCAACTTATTCCCAAGCCGCAGACCAGCTCGCTGCTCGTCCTCGGGTATTCCGATGTCTTTGAGGCGGGCGACGATTGCCCGAAAATCATGGAGCACCGGCCGATCGGACTCGAGGGATTCGACGGCGAGATGGTGAAGTTCATGAAGGAACATGGCCTTCACACCGACGATCTCGAGCTTCTGCCCGAGGGCGACGGCTGGCTCCTGGTCGAGTTTGGCGGCGCGACGAAGGAAGATTCCGACGCCAAAGCGCGCGAATTGATGGCGGCATTGAAAAAGCCGAAGACGAAGCTCTACGACAACCCGGCCGAGGAAGCGCGGCTTTGGGAAGTGCGGGAGAGCGCGCTCGGCGCGACCGCTTTTGCGCCTAACGAGCCCGATCGCTGGCCCGGCTGGGAGGATTCCGCCGTCCCGCCGGAAAAGATCGGCGGTTATTTGCGCGACCTGAAGCAGCTCTTCGCCCGCTACGATTATCATTCGTCGGTTTATGGGCACTTTGGGCAGGGATTGGTCCACACCCGGCTCCCCTTTCAGTTTGGCACCGGACCGGGACGCGAAAAATTCCGGCGCTTTCTCGACGACGCGGCGGATCTCGTCCTGAGCTATGGCGGCAGCCTCTCGGGCGAGCATGGCGACGGCCAGGCGCGCGGTGCCCTTCTGCCGAAAATGTTCGGGCCGGAATTGGTCGAAGCTTTTCGCGAGTTCAAAGAAATCTGGGACCCGGATTTGGAAGATGAACCCCGGCAAGATCGTCAGGCCCAATCCGCCCGAGCACGAGCTGCGCCTCGGCGAAAATTATTATCCGGCCGATCCCGAGACTCACTTTCGTTACCCTAACGACAAGGGCAGCTTCGCCCGCGCCGCGCTTCGCTGCGTCGGGGTGGGCAAATGCCGGCGCGAAGAAGGCGGCACGATGTGCCCGAGCTACATGGTGACGCGCGAGGAGAAACATTCCACCCGCGGCCGGGCCCGGCTTCTCTGGGAAATGCTCGAGGGCCAGGTGATCGGCAAGAATGGCTGGCGCGACGAGCACGTAAAGGAAGCGCTCGACTTATGCCTCGCCTGCAAGGGTTGTAAATCTGACTGCCCCGTGAACGTGGACATGGCGACTTATAAAGCCGAGTTCCTCTCCCATTATTACGACGGAAGGCCGCGGCCGATTTACGCCTATGCGTTCGGTTTGATCAACGTCTGGTCGCGCTTCGCCCAGATCGCGCCGTCGTTAGTCAACTTCGTCAATCGCGCGCCGATCCTCAGCGATCTCGTCAAGGCGATGATCGGAATCGCGCCGCAACGGCGGATGCCGGCTTATGCCTCGGAATCGTTCAAGAGCTGGTTCGTTAGGCGGCCGGTCCACAATCGCGGCCAGGCCCGCGTCCTCCTTTGGCCGGATACCTTTAACAACTACTTCCACCCTGCGACCGCGAAAGCGGCCGTCGCGGTGCTGGAAGATGCCGGCTTCCAGGTTGTCATCCCGCACACCGATCTTTGCTGCGGGCGGCCGCTCTACGATTACGGCATGCTTAAGACCGCGAAACGCTGGCTCGCGCAAATCCTAATGAGCTTGCGTGACGAAATCGAGGCCGGCACGCCGATCGTCGGTCTCGAGCCAAGCTGCACCGCGGTCTTTCGCGATGAGCTGGTCGAGATGTTCCCGGAAAACGAAAATGCACGCCGGCTTTGCGAGCAGACCTTCACCCTGGCCGAGTTTCTGCAAAAGAAGGCGCCCGATTACCATCCGCCGAAGCTCGCGCGCCAGGCGCTTCTTCATGGTCATTGCCATCACAAGGCGGTGATGAAAACCGCCTGCGAAGAGGATTTGCTAAAAGCGATCGGAGTCGATTTCAAAAAACCGGATACCGGCTGCTGCGGGATGGCGGGCGCGTTCGGTTTCGAGGCGGACAAATACGACGTCTCGATCGCCTGCGGTGAGCGCCTTCTCCTGCCCGAGGTGCGAAAGGCCGGAAAGGATACGCTCATCATCGCGGATGGTTTCAGTTGCCGCGAGCAGGTGCGGCAAACGACCGACCGCGTGCCGCTGCATATCGCCGAAGTGCTGAAGATGGCGCTCGACCGCGGGCCGCGCGGTCCGGCCGGCAACTTTCCCGAACAAAGTTATATTCAGGCCGAGCCGGGAATTCCCTCGAAAGGCAAAACGCTCGCGCTCCTTGCCTGCGCCGCGCTCATCCTCGGCGGAATAGCCGGCTTGGTCGCCGGCAGCAAACGGCGGCGGTGAGACCCGACCTTGAACCGACGCCGGCACGACAAAATTACAGATTCCGGAAACCGTCGACCGCACCCGATTCGTGACGCGCCACCCTTTCCGGCTTACGATTAACTCCAACTTATGAAATCAATCCTGGCACTTCTCGGCATTATTCTGCTGGCCGCTTGCGGAATCCTTTTCCTTTCCCATCAGGACACGACCGCGCGGGCCAATGCCGCCTGCCGCAAGCTCGCTCCGGTTAGCGCCAGTTTCAGTCGCTTCCGGAGCGATAAGTAGCACATCCTCTCGATTTACTGGCGCCTTCATTTCACCGGTAAACGCCCGAAGATGCCGGAGAACTACGCCTATTGGTCGCTCCGCCCCTTCCGCCACGTGACT
>DASXDC010000176.1:0-7487 GCA_036490855.1 Chthoniobacterales bacterium | reverse complement strand
GCTGAGGAATTCCTGAACGATGCCCGCTCCATCCCGATCCTTTCTCGAGGTCGCGCCCGACTCGCATTTTCCCATCCAGAATCTTCCCTACGGAATCTTTCGGCCGGACGACGGCGTGGCGCGCGCCGGGGTGGCGATCGGCGAATGGATTCTCGATCTCGCAGCGCTCGAAGAGGGCGGATATTTTCGCGCCCTGGACTTCGGGCCGCGACAGGTCTTCGCGAACGATTCGCTCAATGCCTTTCTCGCCCTTGGCCGACCGGTCTGGCGGAAAACGCGGGAGATTTTGCAGCATCTGCTCGCTGCCGAGACCGCCACCCTGCGCGACGATGAAGCGTTGCGGGCGCGCGCCTTTCATCGGCAAGAGGAAGTGACGATGCAGTTGCCGGCGCGGATCGGCGACTACACCGATTTTTATTCCTCCTACCATCACGCCTTCAATGTCGGGACGATGTTTCGCGGGCCGGAGAACGCGCTCATGCCGAATTGGAAATGGCTCCCGATCGCCTACCACGGCCGCGCCAGCTCGATCGTCTTGAGCGGGACGGACGTGCGGCGTCCGCGCGGCCAGATCAAACCGCCGGACGCGGCCGCGCCGGTCTTCAGCGAGAGCCGCGCCTTGGATTTCGAATTGGAGACGGCTTTTTTCGTCGGTCCGCCTAACGAACTGGGCGAGCCGGTCCCGATCGCGCAGGCAGCCGAACATATTTTCGGACTCGTCCTCATGAACGACTGGAGCGCGCGGGATATTCAGACTTGGGAGTACCAACCGCTTGGTCCGTTCCTGGCGAAAAATTTCTGCACCAGCATTTCGCCTTGGATTGTGACCCTGGAAGCGCTCGAGCCCTTCCGGAAACCACTCCCCGCGCAGCATCCGGTGCCGCTGGAGTATCTCCGCGCGCCTAACGACTTCACCTTCGACATTCAACTCGAGGTAAAGTTGCAGAGCAGCCAGATGAACGCGGCAGAAACCATCTCGCGGAGCAACTTCCAGAATCTTTACTGGAGCATCGCGCAGCAACTGGCCCATCACACCGTCGGCGGCTGCAATCTGCAGCCCGGCGATTTGCTGGCCAGCGGCACGATCAGCGGTCCGACTGAGGATTCCCGCGGCAGCATGCTCGAACTGACCTGGCGGGGCGCAAACCCGCTGCAGTTGCCGGCAGGCGAGAGCCGCAAATGGCTTGAAAACGGCGACCGCCTAACGATCAGCGGGTGGGCGGAAGGTGAAGGCTATCGCGTCGGCTTCGGCGAGGTGACGGCCAAGATTATCGGCTAAAAGAAGAAAGCCCGCCAGGACGACGGGCTTTCCATTACCAAACAGGACAGTCGTTTCAGGCTTTCCGCCGGCGGCGGGCGAAGAACAATACGCCGAGCAAGGCGGGGCCGGAGAGAAGAATCAGGCTTGAGGGTTCAGGCACGATCGCGAGGTTGTTGAAGTAAAGATTGTTGGCGGCGTCACCGTTGTCCGTGTCGGAGTTGTAGAGGTTCAAGCCGGTGGCGATTCCGTCGTAGGAACCGTGATAGGTGTTGGCACCGAAAACGACAGAATAACTGCCGCCTGCAAGCGAAGTTTGGGTGAATGCGAGGTCGAAGATCGCCGTTGAGCTAAAGTCGGCTCCGATGCTGACGCCGTTGATCTGATAATCGTCGCCCCCGACGTTGAGGTTGAAAATCTGACCCGCGGCAGACTCGAGAGAAAAGCCTTTGTTCCCGTTTCGGAAATTCACGGCGAGGTCAAGCGAGAAGGTTTGCCCGAGTGTGAGAGGAGCGGCGAAGCTGCGGGAGGCATTGGCGAAGGCGTCGATCGGATTCGCATAAATTGCAAACGACACGCCGGCGGTGTTGATATCACCGGAACCAGCCGTCGAGTTGCCGATGAAGTAACCGGCAAAAGCCGTCATGCCGTCGTTGTTATTATTCGTCAGGTCCCACGGAAGGAAGGTCCCGAGCGTCCCGCCGTTGTCGCCCGTCGTCCATCCGTCGCTGTAGGTTGGATCGGCGGCGTTATCTGTCCCTTCCAGCGCGGCGAAAGCTCCGGTGGTGGCCAGGCTGACCACGAACATGATGACGGCTAATCCCTTCATTTCGACGAAAACTTTTACAGTTGCAGTGTCGGGTTTCGCAATTTTACCGCGAGTTGTCAAAAGTATTTTGCGAAGCGGGTCATCTGCTGACGGCGTAAACCCGAAGAAATTTCCCCGAAGGCGGAATTTTATGGTTGCGCGGCATTGGAATTGCCTTCATAAAGCCCAGCCGTGTCTCGCTTTTTTATCTTTCTCAGCTGCATTTTCGTCCTTTCGCTTGCCAACCTCCGCGCCGAGGGCCTCTCCAAGTCCGAGACGCGTTTCGTTTACGTCGACGCGAAGGGGCACGTGCAATCGACTCAGATTATTTCGCATTACACTGGGAGAATAACGAATCTGCCCCACCTCGATCCGAAGCTGGCCCGGGCGGCGACGATCGCTGAGGAGCGGGCCAACGCCCATTCCAAGATGCGCTGCTGGCGCTATGTGAAGCAGGCCTTGGTCGCGGCTGGCGTGGTCGATTCCTACCCGAAGACCGCGTTGGCGCGACAGGCGGGGCAAGAGCTGGTCCAGAATTACGGTTTCACCCGGCTCGCGATTCGCGATCCCTATCAGGCCCCAGTCGGTTCGGTGCTCGTTTATGGGTCCGGCCGCGGCGCCGGTCACGTCGAGATTCGGACTGCGCGCGGCTTCGTGAGTGATTTCCGCGCGTCGAGTCCCTCGCGCCGGCCGCTGATTGGCGTTTACGCAAAAGTCGACTCGCGCACTCGGCGCTAGAACGGCGCGGGCGCCGCAACCAGGAACCAGCTCACCATCGCAAGCGCGATGAGGAGTTTTCCGATCATCCCGGCGAAATTGCCTAACAATGCGCCCCATCCGGCTCGCCCGGCCGCGATAAGCTTCTTGCCGCCGATGATTTCGCCTGCCAAGGCGCCGATGACGGGGCCGACGAGCAGACCCGGCAATCCAAAAAAAAGTCCGGCGATCGCGCCCGCAAACGCCCCAATCGTCCCCCAACGACCCGCCCCGAAGCGGCGCGCGCCGTACCAACTGCCGATGAAGTCGATCGCGATGGAAGCGAGCATGAGCAGAAAGAGCAGGAGAATGCTCGGCCAACCAATGCTCTTCTCCGGCCCGAGCACGATGCGATGCATGATGGCGGCCGCGAAAATGAGCGCCGGGCCCGGCAGAACCGGCACGACCGTCCCGATAAGCCCCAGTGCCATCAGGACCAACGTCAGGCCCCACCAGAAAAGTTCCATTTTTCGATTGTAGCCGCGATCATGCTCCCGGCCATTATTCCCAAAACCCGCGTCGCATCTTGACAATGCCGAGGCTGTCCGCGAGCCTGCCCGTCCAGAAATTCCTGAACCATGGCCAACTCAAAATCTGCCGCCAAACGCGCCCGTCAAAATCCTCGCCGCACGCTGCGCAATCGCAGCGTCATCACTCGACTCAATTCCCTCTCGAAACGGAACGCGAGCGGCAAAACCGAAGATCAGCGCGCGCTCATCGCGGCGCTCGATAAGGCGGCCAAGCGCGGAGTCATCCACAAGAACGGAGCCAACCGCCGCAAGGCGCGGATCAATAGGACCGCCCGCAAAGTCGCCGACGCGCCTTCCTCGTAATTGTGCTCCCCGGATGATCAATTAGTGGGGGCGCGCGCGAAAACCCCGTTGCATCTCGCTGAGAAAAGTTGAGTTTTGCCGATGATTCCTGCGCTTCTTCTTGTCTTTCTGGCAGTCGTTTACCGGATCGCATCAGCCATTGTTGTGCAGGGTGGAGGCAGTGCGTGGCTCTCGAATTTTGCTCCGCTGGCGGCGATCGCACTTTGCAGCGCAGTTTATTTTCCGCGGAGATATAAGTTCACCGTGCCTTTCGCGGCGCTCCTGCTCTCTGACGTCGCGCTCGATCTCTATTATCATGCGTCGTTGCTCGACCCGCTGGTTTTTTGCCGTTATATCGCTTTTGGTCTCGTCGGATTGCTCGGACTCGCGATCAGCCGCCGTCCTTCACTCAAGACTGTCCTGCCGGCGTCGCTCGCTGGCTCGGTTTTGTTTTATGCGATCAGCAACGCCTTCTCCTGGCTGAGCGATCCCGGTTACGCGAAAGATTTTGCCGGCCTCATCCAGGCTCTGACTGTCGGGCTCCCGCAGTACGGTGCGACGCCGACCTGGATGTTCTTCCGCAACTCCCTTGCGAGCGATCTCTTCTTCACTCTCCTCTTTGTAGGCTGCATGAATTTCAGCCGGCGCCCGGCCGCTCTTCGCGTCGCCACCGCCGCGGCTCGTCCCTTGCCTAACTAACGCGATGTCTTCGCCCGAGCAACGCGACGAGGTCGAGATGCTCGCGATGATGCTGTTGATTCGTCGCTTCGAGGAAAGAGCGAGCCAGCAATATCAGGCGCAGAAGATCGGCGGCTTTTGTCATCTTTACATCGGGCAGGAAGCGGTCGTGGCCGGAGCGGTCGCCGCCACCCGGCCAGATGATTACATCATCACGGCTTACCGGGATCATGCCCACGCGCTGGCGCGCGGCACGAGCGCGAATGCTTGCATGGCCGAGCTTTTCGGCAAAGCGACCGGCTGTTCGCGCGGCCTCGGCGGCTCAATGCACTATTTCGACAAGGCCAATCACATGTATGGCGGCCACGCCATCGTCGGCGCTCACGTCCCGCTTGCGGCCGGGATGGGGTTTGCGGCCAAATATCGCAAGGAGGATCGCGTCACCCTCTGCTTTTTCGGCGACGGCGCGATCAACCAGGGCGGCTTCCACGAGGCGCTCAACCTCGCCGGACTTTTCAAGCTGCCGGTCATCTTCATTTGCGAAAATAATTTCTTCGCCATGGGTACTTCGGTGAAACGTTCGACCTCGCTTCAGCAGATCGTTGACCGGGCTGAGGGCTACGACATGCCGGGCGAGATCATGGATGGGATGAACTTTCGCGAAGTGCGCGACAAGCTCAGCGAGATTATTGCTTCCATTCGCAAGGAACCGCACCCGGCCTTCGTCGAGGCGCGCACCTATCGTTATCGCGGACATTCCATGTCGGACCCGGCGAGTTACCGGACGAAGGAAGAGCTGGAAAAATATCGTCTCGAGGACCCGATCACGCGGCTGCGCGCGCAACTCACCCGCGAAGGAAAATTGACTAACGAGGAGTTCGACAAGCTCGACAAAAGGGCCAAGGAACAGGCGATGGCGAGCGTGAAATTCGCCGAAAAGAGTCCCGAGCCGCCAGTCCAGGATCTGCACGCTTACACCTACGCCGGCGACGAGCACGAACCGAGGGCGATCGAAGAAGCACTCTCAGTAGAATCCCGCGGCTCGAAATCGGATCAGCGCTCATCATCCGCGTCGAAATCTCGCAAGGCCGCCGCCACCGCCGCTTCAGCCAACGGAGAGCAAGGGTGAGAGAAATTACCTACCGCCAGGCGCTCAACGAAGCGCTCGCCGAAGAGATCGAGCGCGATCCAAATGTCTTCCTGATGGGCGAAGAAGTGGCCGAGTACAACGGCGCCTACAAAGTAAGCCAGGGATTACTCGATCGCTTCGGCGCCGAACGCATCATCGACACGCCGATCAGCGAAAACGGTTTTGCCGGTCTCGGCATCGGAGCGGCGATGGTTGGGCTGCGGCCGATCGTCGAATTCATGACCTTCAGCTTTTCGTTAGTCGCCTTCGATCAGATCGTGAACAACGCGCCCAACATGCTGACAATGTCCGGCGGCCAGTTTAACATTCCGATCACCTTCCGCGGGCCTAACGGACCGGCCCATCAGCTCGGCGCGACCCATTCCCATGCGACGGAATGCCTTTACGCTAATGTCCCCGGTCTGAAAATCTGCACGCCCGCGACGCCGCGAGACGCGAAGGGGTTGCTCAAGACTGCGGTGCGCGATGACAACCCCGTTCTCGTCCTGGAGTGCGAACTTTTCTACAGTCACAAAGGCGAGATCGAGGACGAAGGGATCGAGCTGCTGATTCCGTTAGGCGAAGCGGAAACGAAACGCGCAGGCAGCGACGTGACGATCCTGAGCTACGCCCAGACCGTCCCGATGGCGCTGAGAGCGGCCGAGCAACTCGCGGGAGAAAAAATCAGCGCGGAAGTCATCGATCTGCGCTCGATCAAGCCGCTCGATTGGCCGGGTGTTTTCGAATCCGTCGCCAAGACGCATCGCGTCGTGATTGCGGAGCAGGATCGGCCTTTCTGCGGCGTGGGTTCGGAAATCGCCTACCGAATCCAGCAGGAAATCTTCGATGAACTGGACGCGCCGATTCAGCGCGTGACGCAGGAGGATGTACCGATGCCGTATAACGAACGGCTCGAAGAAGCGGTCCTCCCGAGCGCCGAAAAGATCGTCGCCGCCGTCCGGAAGATTTGTTAGGCCCTAACGAAGAGAACTCCCGTCATGCCTGAAATCCAAATGCCGAAACTGAGCGACACGATGACGGAGGGCACGCTCGTCAGTTGGAAGAAAAAAGTCGGCGATGAGGTGACCGCCGGTGAAGTCTTGGCTGAAATCGAGACCGACAAGGCGACGATGGAATGGGAGGCAACCGACGATGGCGTCCTCAAAAAAATCTTCGTCGAGGAAGGCGGCAAGGTGAATGTTGGCGATCGCATCGCCTTTATCGCGGGCGAAGGCGAGGAAGCGCCCGCTGAGACCAATCAAGCGGAGAAAGAGGACGAAGAAGGCGGGGAAGTCGATAAAGCTCAATCCGATGCTCCCGTGAAAAAGGAGGCAAAGCCTGCCGAGGTACAGGCCGCGTTCGAACCAAAGCAAGCCGCCTCATCGAAAGAAAAACCCGAGTCTGGCCGGATCAAAGCATCGCCGCTCGCACGCAAGCTCGCCGCTGAAAAGGGTATCGACCTAACGAGTCTCAAAGGCTCGGGTCCCGGTGGACGCATAGTCGAAAAGGATGTGAAATCTACTGGCCCTGCACCGAGCGCCTCCAGAAAAATCCCGGCGCCCGCGCCGGTAATTTCCGCCGGCGAAAGTGCCCGCATAAATCTCACCGGGATGCGCAAAGTCATCGCCGAACGCCTAACGGAAAGCCTCGGGCCGGTTCCTCATTTTTATCTCAACATCGAGATCAACGCCGACTCGCTCATGCGCATCCGCGCCGAGTTGAAATCGGGCGCCGACGATGACGACGCGGTCAAAATTACGGCTAATGATTTTATCCTGAAGGGCGCGGTCGCTGCGGCCGTGCGCGAACCGAAAGTCAATGCCGCCTTCGATGGCGACGCGATCATTCACTACGGCGACGTCAATCTCGCGGTCGCGGTTGCGATCGACGAAGGCCTCGTCACTCCGGTAATTCGCAGTGCGCAAGGCAGGTCGCTCCGCGAAATCAGCGCCGCAGTCAAAGACCTTGCTCATCGCGCGCGTAACAAGCGGATGAAGCCGGAGGAATTTCAGGGCGGCACTCTGACCGTTTCGAACCTCGGCGGCT
>DASXDC010000175.1:0-6021 GCA_036490855.1 Chthoniobacterales bacterium | reverse complement strand
GGCCTGCTGGCTCTTCGCGATGCTGGCGCGCAAAGCCATGATTCGATCCATCAACCCGCTCTCGTCGCCGAACAAAACCTTCACTCGTTGGGCAGCGTCATATTGCGCCTTGCGATCGGCTTCGCTGAACTTGTCGCGCCGGTCGAGTGCCACCGTCAGCTTCATTTCGTAAGGCTTGTTATTTTTCGTCATCCGCACGGTATAGGTGCCGGGCAGGACGCGCGGCCCGGTCGTGCCGGAGCCGGCGATTTGGGCGGCGGGCGGAACGCGCGGCGGTTTCTCATGCATGCTCCAGGCGACGCGATTGAGGCCGGGACGCTTGCTCGCCGGAAGGCTGTCGATCACTTTGCCGGACGGGTCGAGGATCTCGAGTTTCAGTTTACCGAAGAGATGCCGCGACTTTTGGTAGTAGGTGATGATGGCGGCGTCGGGCGGGTTTTCGCCCGTGAAAGTGGCAGCGCCTTCCGGCCAGCCGCCGTTGGCTTCGATCCGCTGCTGTTGCACTGGCTTGGCCGAGACGAAACTGGCTTCTTTCGTTAACAGATCCGGCGTCAACGAACGCAGCGGCGTGATGTCGTCGACAATCCAGATGCCGCGGCCGTGGGTGGCGAGGACGAGATCGTTAGTCCGGGGTTGGATCGTGAGGTCGCGGACCGCAACGGCCGGGAAACGCGCGCCCTTGAATTGCGCCCACGATCCGCCGCCGTCGATCGAGACGTAGAGTCCAAATTCCGTTCCGAGGAAGAGCAGGTTCGGCTTTTCGAGATCTTCCTTGATCACGTGCGTCCAGCCGCGAATGCCCTTCACATTCTGCGGCGTGACGAGCGGCTTCCACGTCTGCCCGTAGTCCGTCGTCTTGTAGAGATAGGGAGCAAAATCGCCAAAGGTATGGCGGTCGAAGGCGGCGTAAGCCGTCCCGGCTGCAAAGCGACTCGCCTCCACCCACCGAACCCAGGAATTTTTCGGGAGGCCCGGAATATTTCCGACGACGTTTTTCCAGGTCTTCGCGCCATCGCGCGTGATTTGGAGATTACCGTCGTCCGTTCCGGCCCAGATCAAATTTTTGTCCTTGGGTGATTCGCTGATCGAGAAAATCGTGGTGTACATCTCGGCCGCGGAATTATCGATCGTGACCCCACCCGACTGTTCCTGCTTTTGTTTCTCCGGATCGTTCGTTGTCAGGTCCGGGGAAATACGATCCCAGCTCTGGCCGTGATCGCGGGAGCGGAAAAGGAATTGCGCGCCGATGTAGATCGTTCCCTTCTCGTTAGGCGAAGCGACCAGCGGTGTGTTCCAGTTGAAGCGCAGCTTTTCCTTATAGTTCGCTTTGGGCTGAATGACCCGTCCTTCATGGGTGTGGCGGTTGATCCGCCCGACATAGCCGCCCTGGTATTCGGCGTAGATGTAATCCGGATCAGCCGGATCGACGAAGGTGTAGAAGCCATCGCCGTTCCAGACATTTTCCCACTGCGAGTTGGTGATGCCTCCCGGGTATTCCGATTGGCCAACCCAGCAGCTGTTATCCTGCAAGCCGCCGTAAACCTGGAACGGATCGGCGTCGTCGACGCTCACATGATAGAACTGCGAGAGCGGAAGGTTGTTCGCCTTCCACCAGCGGTTTCCGCCGTCGTAGGCGTACCAGATTCCGCCGTCGTCGCCCGAAATTACATCCTTGGGATTATCCGGATCGATCCAAACGACGTGGACGTCGCCGTGCGCGCCATTGAAGCCGCCGACTATGGCGAAGCTCTTGCCGCCATCCTCACTCAGGATGAGCGCGCCGTCTGTCTTGAAAACGCGATCCTGATTTTTCGGATCGACCGTCAGGTTGGCGAAATAGAACGGGCGCCAGACCATCCACTGGCTCTTGTCGCGCTGCTGCCAGGTCTGTCCGCCGTCATCGGAAACGAAGAGGGCGCTGTCGGTCGATTCAACGAAAGCATAGACGCGCTTCGGGTTGGAAGGCGCGATCGCGAGGGCGAGGCGGCCGTACGGCTTTTTCGGGAAACCCTTGTTGGCCTCAGGCGTGATTTCCTTCCAGGTCGCGCCACCATCCGCGGTCCGGAAAAGTCCACTCCCGGAAGGATCGTTAGGCGTTTCGCCGCCGGAGCGATAGGTCCAGCCTTTGCGCCGGAAATCCCAGAGACCGGCGAAGATGATGTCCGGGTTGGTCGGATCCATCGCGATGGTCGAGGCGCCGGTCGAGAGGTTGGGACCCTTGAGGATCTGCTTCCATGTTTCGCCGCCATCGGTCGTCTTGTAGAGCCCGCGATCGGGCGAATCGCTCCAGAGCGCTCCCGGCACCGCCGCGAAAACCGTCTCGCTGCTTTTCGGACTTACGATGATCTGCGAAATACGCTCCGACTTCGGCAGCCCCACGTTTTTCCAAGTCTCGCCGCCGTCGGTCGATTTGTAGATGCCGTCGCCGATTGAGACGCTGTTTCGGACCCAGGGCTCGCCGGTGCCGACCCAAATGTTCTTCGAGTTCTTTGGATCGATCGCGATTGCACCAATCGATTGCACCGGCTGTTCGTCGAAGACCGGTCGATAATGCGTTCCAGCATCCTCCGATTTCCAAACGCCACCGCCGGCTGCGCCGACTAAGATGGTCAGTTTACCAGAAGTCTCGCGATGGGCGGCGAGCGCAGCGACGCGACCGCTCATCGTGGCCGAGCCGATGTTGCGCGCTCCGAGGCCCGAGATGGTGGCGGAGTTGTAAGGAACTTCCTGCGCGACGGCGGCGCCGGCGAAAGCGAGTGAAGTGAGTGAGAGAAGACTAAGAAAACGCATGTCGATGAGTGAATGGATTATTTCTTCGCGGCCGTGGCGGGGAATTGGAAGATCGCGTCATCGACCGGTATGTTGGCTTCGGCTTTTTCGATGATGCTCTTTTGCTTGTCGTTCGAGCCTTTGCTGCCGGCGTCGAGCGAGAAAGGGAAGTAAACGCCGTTGACTTTTTCGTAGTCGCCCAGATCGGTTTCGACCTCGACCTGCGCGCCTTGTTCGGTCCGTTGATCGATGATCCGGATCTCGAGAAAATAATCGGGATCGAGATAGACGTAACTCACGTCGCCGTTCTTGCGTACGACCTTCAGCTTATGCGCGGCGGTCCCTTCCACGTCCTCTGTCCCGAGGTAGGTGATGGTCATGCCTCGCTCTTTCCAGTTTTCGAGCGGACCGCCGATCTCCGCGTCTTCGACTAACGATTTCGATTCGTCGGACGACATTCTCTCCGGATCTTTCCGCCCGAAGATCGGGTAAATTTTCCAACCGCTCGTCCCATCATAGGCTTGGACCAGGTTCATTCCCTGGAGGAGCGCGTCCGTCCGGACCTTATCCGGACGTTTTTTCGTCTCAGTGAATTTTAGCTCGAGCTGTCCCTGATTGACGAGGAGCCGGCCCTCGAAGCGGATTGTCTTGATCGCGGCGAGCGCGGCTGCGCCACCTTTCGCCGCGAGATTTTTTGCCACCAGTTCATCGACTGTCGGAGAGGGCGCGGGCGTTTGCGCCTGAGCTGCCGAATGCCCGACCAGACCGGCGAGAAAGAGAAGGAAGAAGCGTCTGTGCATAAAGAATGATCTCCGAAAATGGAGTTGGTCGCAGCCTGATGCAAAGCTCGTGCCAACGCAAGCGAATCGACGGAGGTGGTTCGAAATGTGTGTTTTATGACGATGAGCCAATCTCGCCTAACGAATCCGCTTTCCCGATCGCGGGACCCGGCGCGTCCGTTTTCGGGACGATTGCGGGGATGAGAGATGCGCGGCCGACGCGAGCGCATCATCCGCTTCGAGCTCGATCATCGGCCAAACGACCGCGCTCATCGCCGCCAGCGTCTCCTCCAGCGGATGGAATTGCGCGAGCAGCGTGGGCGCGATGCCGGCGCTGGTCGTGTAGCCGCCCAAACCCGATCGCTAACCTTGATTAAAGTCGAACCCGACTTCATCAAAGTCCGAGGCCGGGCCTTGGGGGGTTGAGGTGATTCCCTATCGTGTGAGTAAGATGGGATTTTGGGTGCGACCGCGAGTATCGCGCCGATTGACGCGGCGCCGGGGCCAAAGCCGAATGGGACTTTGTTTTGCTCTTTGATCGGCTGCCGATTGTTGGTTAGGCTGAGAATCGCTCGGGAACGTCTCGGACGTTTGAGCGGGGGACGGGCGCGAGCCCGGCGCATCTGGCGCCCCAGTCTTCTTCTTATACATGGTCGAGAACGCCAGCTCCCTGCTCCCCGTTCGCACTTTCTGTAGATACTGCGTCTCACCGTTGAAGCGCTTGGGGTATTCAATCACGGTTTGGCCACGACTCTCCTAAAGTTGGAGACAACTTCCATGCCGCGCGCTCGCTCCTCCACCAGGAACAACTCCAGCGCCAAGCTCCTGCAGGGGAGCGCGGGCGCCCCGCCCGCTGGGATTGACGCCCCCGCCAATCCCTCTCCCGATGATGAATACACCGGTGCCGACCCGAAAACCTGGACGGATACAAAGCCCTCAACGTCCTTCCGAAAGAATACGCCCGGCCTTCCCTCGACAACCATCGCCTCGGCCAGCTGATCGACCTCAGCGAACACATAGACCAGCGGAGTCGCCTGGAGCGCCACCCGCCAATTATAGGTGCTGGCGCCAAAGACCGGCGCCGTGGCCGCGGCGAGCATGCCGGATTGCTTCCCCGGCACGACCTGGGGCAGGACTGAAGTAGATCGCTGGCATGCCTGGAAAGGAGCAGCTGGCGCGCCAACAAAAAACGCGGTTTTTTTGAGACCGGATTAGCCTGCTTTTAATTAGGAGGATGTGTTAAAGGGATTTTGAACTAACGAAACTAAAACTGGGCGATTTTGGGCCCTTTTTCGTCATTTCTTCTCCTGGGGCGCCCAAAAAAACTTTCGAAACTGAAAATATATCTCAAAAAAGAGGGCCCAAATCGACGGCTTGGAGGGGTGCGTGGGGCTGTTTTTTGGTATGTCGGACGCACCTCGGCAGCCAAAGAGGAGCCTGGCCTGTATGCCGGAAGCTCTGCTTTTTGCGTCGACGGAGCCTCGGCATAGTTCGGAAGGACGGCGTCACAAGTTGACAGCGCGTCTTAGGATTGCGGCCAGCCTTCCCTGGACGGGGAAGGCTCGCCCCAGCATGTGGAGACGCCTCCGACCTACGGACCCAGCCTTTCGACCTATGTAGACGGCTTTTCAGCGTACGAAGAAAAGTCGCCTCCATGTTAAGAAAGAGCGGCTTCGTCCGGCGGAAGCACGGCTCCACAGGTCGGAAGAGCGTCCCCGTACGTAAAAACCAGGAAATCCAGCATTTGGGACGCCCGCCAGCTCATTGGCAAGGCCTGCCAAACCACCCCGCCGGGATCCGAAACCGGACGGCGAGAGCCTGCGGCATCTTCAAGACCCCTTCCGAAACGGCGGCGGCTCTCCGTCCCTCTATATAATAGAGCGATCTTTCTGGCGGGGGAGGGCGCCGAGCGTTCCAGAAGAGGACTACACCGCTTCCGCCCACTCGGCGCAGAGCAGCTCGGCCTGAGCAAGAACGGTTCTCACTGCTTCGTCCTGCAAGTCGGGCGGGTAGCCGTGTTTCCGCAGGATGCGCTTTACCATGACCTTGATCTTCGCGCGGGCACTTTCGCGTAGGGTCCAATCGATGGTGACGCTTTTGCGGACTTGGGTGACCAGCTCAGCGGCGATGACTTTTAGCTCGTCGTTGCCCATCGCCTGGACGGCGCTTTCGTTTGCGGCCAACGCATCATAGAACGCGATCTCGTCGTCGGTCAGACCAAGATCGATGCCACGTTGGGTGGCGGCGCTCATCTCCTTTGCCAGCTTGATCAGCTCTTCGATGACCTCCTGGGTCGCGATCGCTCGATTGTGATACTTGTTGAGCGTTTGTTTCAGCATCTCGGAGAACTCGCGACTTTGGACGAGGTTCCGCTTCGATCGAACTTTGATTTCGTCGCCCAGCAGCTTGGCCAGCAGCTCGGCGGCGACGTTCTTGTATTTCAGTCCGCGCACCTCGGCGAGAAAGCTCTCGG
>DASXDC010000174.1:0-1806 GCA_036490855.1 Chthoniobacterales bacterium | reverse complement strand
GCTTCTTCGCCGGCGAGAACGTAACTGGTCTTCTTGCTCACGCTTCCGCTTACCCTTCCGCCCTGCTGGACGATTTCTTCTGCGATCTCATCCCGCGGCCGGCTGAGCGTTCCGGTGATGACCCAGGTTGTGCCCTTGATTTTCGAGTCGTTAGGCGCGACCGGCTTTGGCTCGCTCATCAGGCGGAGACCCGCGTCGCGCAATTTTTCGATCATCTCGCGATTGGCCGGCTCGTGAAAAAATTGCGCGATGCTCGCACCGACCACTTCGCCGACGTCGTAGATTCGCTGCAGCTCTTCCGGAGTCGCGCTCATGAGGGCATCGAGATCAGGAAAGTGATCGGCCAGGGCGCGAGCCGCGCTCACCCCGACGTGCAAGATACCGAGGCCAAATAGGAGTCGCCAGAGCGGTTGCTCTTTGCTGCGCTCGAGCGCATCCAGCAAATTGCTCACGCTCTTTTCTCCCATCCGCTCGAGTGCGCCGAGCTGCTCGCTCGTTAGGCGGTAAATATCGCTCACTTCCTCGACGAGACCGTGACGAACGAGTTGTTCAACCATCACCTCTCCCAGTCCGGCGATATCCATCGCGCCGCGTGAGGCAAAATGTTCGATCCGCCGTTTGAGCTGCGCAGGGCACTGTGCGTTAACGCAACGCACCGCAACCTGGCCTTCTGCCTTCACCACCTTGCTCCCGCAGACTGGGCAGTTCTTCGGCATCCGGAATTTTTTCTCCGTTCCGTCACGCAAATCTATTCGCACGCTGACGACGGCGGGAATCACTTCTCCGGCTTTCTCGATCACGACCGTATCGCCGATGCGGATATCTTTCCGCTCGATCTCGTCCTGGTTATGCAACGTGGCCCGCGCGACGGTGCTGCCGCTGACGAAGACCGGCTCGAGTGCTGCGATTGGGGTGAGGACGCCGGTACGGCCGACCTGAATGAGTATGTCGTGCAACTTCGTCTCGACCCGCTCGGCTTCATATTTGAACGCCATCGCCCAACGGGGCGCTTTCGCAGTCATGCCTAACGACTCACGTTGCGCGAAGGAATCGACCTTCACGACTGAGCCATCCGTCTCGTAGATGAAGTCATGCCGCACTTGGTCGAGCTGTCGGATTCGGCTCAGGATTTCATCGAGCGATTCCGCCTGCCACCAGATTTTGCCGCAGGGAAGACCGAATTTTTCGAGAAGGGGAAACAACTGCGAATGATGCGTGAGTTCGATCCCCTCGATCGCGCCGGTTCCGTAAAAAATTACGCCTAACGGGCGCTGGGCCGTGATCGCGGGATCGAGTTGCTTGAGCGAACCGGCGGCAGAGTTGCGCGGATTCGCGAAAACGGGCAGCCCCGCCTCACTCCGCTCGGCATTCAGTTTCGCGAATCCCTCTTTCGTCATGAACACTTCGCCCCGCACCTCGAAGAGAACCGGCGCCTCGCCTTTCAGCTCCTTCGGCAGGCTGCGAATCGTGCGAATGTTTTGCGTGATGTCATCGCCGACCCTGCCGTCGCCGCGCGTCGCGGCATATTTCAGCCGGCCGTTTTCATAGAGGAGAGAGACGGCCACGCCATCGACCTTCGGTTCCACCACAACCGGAATCTTTTCGTTAGGGAGGAGTTTTTCAATTCGTCGATAAAAGGCGCCAACCTCCTCCTCGGAATAGGTGTTGTCGAGGCTGAGCATGAGCGCGCGATGCGTGATCTGCGAGAAGGCTTTGAGTGGTCCGCTCCCAACCCGGCGGGTCGGAGAATCAGGCGTCGCGAGGTGCGGAAAACACTCCTCGAGGTCGAGCAGCTCACGATAGAGT
>DASXDC010000173.1:0-11017 GCA_036490855.1 Chthoniobacterales bacterium | reverse complement strand
TTCAGACGCTCGGCCCAGACTGCGAGCTGTTCGATCGCGGCGGCGCGAAAGGTGTCGGCTGCAGCGAGCAGGACGGTGTGGCGATTGCGCTGGAAATGATGCGCCAGCTTGGCGGTCGAAGTGGTTTTGCCGGTGCCGTTGACTCCGACGATCAGAATCGCTTTCGGTTTGGCGGGGAATGGACGAATCGACGCCGGCTGAATCGGCAGGACGCGCAGGATTTCTTCGCGCGCGACCTCGACCACGTCCTCGGCGGTGATCGTCTGGGCAGTGGCGCGCTCTTGCAGAGCCTCGACGATGCGCAGGCTCATCGGGACGCCAAGATCGCTCCGGATAAGCATCTCTTCCAGTTCGTCCCAATCAACCGGTTTACCGGTGAATTTCTGGATGAGCGATTTGAAGAATTTCACGCGCGAAAAATGAAGAAGCGGCAAAACGGGAGAGACCCATTACTCCAACACTCGGTCACCCCCAAAAGAACATGCGGCGCTCCCTTCTCGAGAGCGCCGCATGAAAAGAATCGAGCCCGAAACTACTTCATCTTCGCGAGCGCGTCTTCCACCATCTGGAGATGCTCTTTCAAGGTCGGGACAGTGTCCTTGGCGAATTTTTTCACGTCGGAATCTTCCTTTGCGCCGGTGTCGTTCGCTTCCTTCTCGAACATCGCGATGTCCTTCTCGTGGTCCTTCTTCAGCATCGTCAGGTATTCCTTGTCGAAGTTATCGCTCGAGATGTCGGCCGGCTTCGCGTGCACCTTGGAAAGATCGAGGTTTTCCTCTTTCGCGATATCCATCAACTTTTCGTCCGCGTTCGTGTGGTCGGTGATCATGCGATCGGCCACTTCCTTGGTCGCGTCTTCCTTGGCTTTGTCTTTCGCCATCTTGGCGTTGGCGACTTCTTCCATCCCGCCTTTGTAGGCTTTCTTGACGAATTTCTTGTCGTTCGCGCTGAGCTTCGAACCCGTCGAGGAGTTCATTTTTGAATCCATCTTGGAGTCGTTTTTCATGTCGTCGGCCGCGCGCGTGGGGGTGACGAAACACATGCCGACCGCGGCGATCGCGCTGACCGCCGCCATTGAACTGAATCGAATATATTTTCTCATATAATTTGGTTGAGCTTGGTTTGATTGCGCCGGGGTAGCCGGCACCTAATACTTCGCGAGCCCGGCGCTTACTGGACGTGAAAGATCGAAATTCCCTTGGGCCGCGGCCGCGGGGAATGAACTAAGCGCTTTCGCCCGTGCGGCTATATGAACTTTCGACGCGCCGAGCGACGTCGCGATAGCCGTAGTCGGCTTCGTAGATTTTCTTCATCGCCTCGACGTATTTCTCCGCCTCGCCCATCTGCTCGTAGACGAGGCCGAGGTTGTAGACGATTTCCTTTTTGACCCCGTCCATCGTCATCATTTCGCTCGCTGCATCGTCGAGTTGTTTCGCCGCGAGGTCGAGCATCCCGAGCTCGCGATAACAACGGCCAAGGAGGTTCATCGCTTTCAGGCGCGCGTTTGGATTCTGGCGGGCGCGCTGCAATTCCGGCAGTGCGTCGCGATACTGTCCGGCGTTTGTCAGATGTTCGCCGAGCTCGTAGCGCAGCTGAAGATCGGTGGGATTGCGATCGAGGCGTTTGCGCGCGTCGTCGATCAGAATTTCCGCGCGCTGTTTACGCGCGGCCTGCAATTGCGCGTCGCGAACGGCGAACTGCGGGTCGGTCTGGCCATGCTCGGCGAGGTAACGTTCTTCCTCACGGATTTGTCGATCGAGTTGCCGCATCTTCAAGTCCGCGACCTTTCGCACGAGGCCGGGATCCGTCCGCGCGGTCAGCTCCGCCGCGTATTGATACCAGGCGATGGCGCCTTCGAGATCGTCCTTTTGGTCATGCAACTGGCCAAGGCGGCGCGCGTAATCGACACTCTGCGGTTCCGCTTCGTGCTGCGCAAAGACCTCGTTGATCTGCTGCTCGAGCGATTCGCCGGTCAGCTGCATTCGAGTCTGCTGTTCGAGCGAGACGGCAGCCTCCTTGTCTTTGATCAAATCGCGATAGCTTTCGGCGGAATTCCAACCGCCGCTCTGCATCGAGGCGCGGGCCGAGGCGTCTTTGCCCAGCTTGACCGCTTCGAGGTCGAGCGGATCGATTTCGGCGATGCGATTGTAAATTTCGACTGCCTTCTCGCTCCGCCCGTACTCGTGATAGAGTCGGCCGAGTTCGTGCAGCACCTTCACGTCGCGCGGCTCCGCCTCGAGCAAAGTTTCCATCGCGAACATCGCGATCTCGGGAAAATCGGCGGCGAGAGCGGCGTCTTTCAAGAGCAGGTTAGCCTGCGAATTGTACGGTCCGCTTTCCAAAACTTTCTCGACCAGCTCGATCGTTTTCTTCGGATCCTTTTTCAATTCGCGCTGCGCTTTCATGACGGCGAGCGGCGCAGTTGAGATATTGAAAAATCCCTTCTTTTCCGTTTTGGCTCGCGTCACTTCCGCGCGGCGCAATAATTGGCGGCCGGTGAGAAATGCCGGTTCCTGTTTGAGCAGGTTTTGCAGCAAATCGATCGCGTAACCGAAATTGCGCAGCTCAATCGCAGCCATGGCTTTCAGCCAGTAACCGCGCAGCCGGTCGTCCAGGTCCTTCTCAGTTTTTACCGCCATGGATAAGCTCGCTCGTTACTATAAGGCCGGCTCCGGCGCGTCAGGAAAAAATTTCCCCAGCGGCGGGGAACTGCCTGCGATTAGAGGAGATCGAGCTGCGGTTTGTCGCTCTGGGAATATCCTTTTTTTGCCCGCCGCTTTGGTCGGGCATTGGGCTTTTGGCTGGCGCCGTTAGGGTTTTCCAGGTGAGAAAGAATATCCTTGGCCCGGTTGAGAATTTCCTGCGGCAATCCGGCGAGGCGCGCGACCTGGATGCCGTAACTTTTATCCGCGCCGCCGGGAATGATCTTGCGCAGGAAAATGATCTGCTCGTTCCATTCGCGCACCGCGACATTGAAGTTGGCGACGCCACTGCGCGACTCGGCCAACTTGGTCAGCTCATGGTAATGGGTCGCGAAAAGGGTGCGCGCCTTGATCTTGTCGTGCAGAAATTCCGCCACGCTCCAGGCGATCGAAAGTCCGTCGAAGGTCGAGGTGCCGCGACCGATTTCGTCGAGGATGACGAGGCTGCGTTCGGTCGCGTTGTTTACGATGTTGGCCGTCTCGTTCATTTCGACCATGAAAGTCGATTGGCCGCGGGAGAGGTCGTCGTTCGCGCCGACGCGGGTGAAGATGCGGTCAACCAAACCGATCTCCGCGCTCGCGGCCGGTACGAAACTCCCGATCTGCGCCATCAAAACAATGAGCGCGACCTGGCGAATATAGGTGGATTTGCCGGCCATGTTTGGACCCGTGATGATCGCGAGACGGACTTTTTCGCCCTCCAGATCGGTGTCGTTAGGCACGAATTTTTCTTCGGCGAGATTTTGATCGAGAACCGGGTGGCGCGCGTCCTTCAGCCGCAAACGGAGCGAGTCGTCCAGCTCCGGGCGGCAATAATGGAAGAGCCGGGCAGTTTCGCCTAACGAGCAGATGACGTCGAGAGTCGCGATCGCGTTGGCGGTTTGCTGGAGGGGCGGGAGTTCGCCCAGCGTCTCCTCGCGCAGGGTCTGGAAGAGCTGATATTCAAGATGCCGCGCCCGCTCGTCGGCCCCGAGGATTTTCGCCTCCATTTCCTTCAGCTCCGGTGTGATGAAACGCTCGCCGCCGACGGTGGTCTGCTTGCGCGTGTAGTGTGGTGGGACGTTCGCGAGATTGGCTTTCGTCACCTCGATGAAATAGCCGAAGACGGAATTGAAACGAACCTTGAGCGACCTGATTCCGGTGCTGGCGATCTCGCGCTCCTGCAATTCGGTGATCCAATTCTTGCCTTCGCGCGAAGCCCGGCGCAGTTCATCGAGCTGCGGATCGAAGCGGTCGCGAAAAATTCCGCCTTCCTTGAGCGCGAGCGGTGGATCGTCGAGGAGCGCATCGCTTAACCTTTTCGCCAACTGCGGCATCTCATGGATCTGCGCTTGGAGGCGCTCCGCGAGATGTTGCGGCGCGCTCGTCGCCGGCGAGCGATTGGTGCCGAAGGCGAGGCGATCGAGCAGCTTTTGCAGCTCTCCTTTCAGCGCGGGAATTTGTTTGAGCGACAACTTTAGGGCGACGAGATCGCGCGCATTTCCGGAGGCCTGGCTGAGACGGCCGCAAGCGCGCTCGAGGTCACGGATGGCTTTGAGCGAGTCGCGGAGTGAGGCGAGCAGATCAGACTCCTGCAAGAGATCGGCGATGAATTGCTGCCGGCATTCCAACTCAGCGAAATCGCGAATTGGTTGCAGGATCCAATTACGCAAACGTCGCCCGCCCATCGGAGTCACAGTGCGGTCGAGCGCGGCGAGCAAGCTCGTGTCGCGCGCGCCGCGCGAGGTGACAAGCTCAAGATTAACCTGCGTCGCCGCGTCAAGCATCACGTAATCGTTAGGCGCATCGCAGCGGAGGGTGGCGAGGTGATCGATCTTTCGCCGCAACTGGTGCCTGAGATAGTGGACGATCGCGCCGGCCGCGCCGATCGCCTGCAAAAGCTCAGAGCAGCCGAAGCCGTCGAGAGATTTGATCTGGAAATGTTCGCAGAGATTGAAGCGCGCGTTCTCCGGCAGGAACGCGTAGTGATCATAGGGCAAAGTGCGCTCTAATTCTCCGAACTCATTTCCTTGCTGATCACTGATGAGGAGCTCAGAAGGCGCGACTCGCGCCAGCGCGTCGAGGAGGGCGCGGCTGTCGGCCACCTGCAGCAGCCGAAATTCTCCCGTGCTCAGATCGGCATAGGCGAAACCGTAAATGCCGTCGTCAAAGAAAATCGCGCCGAGGTAATTCGCGCGCTTCGATTCCAGGAGATCGAGGTCGCTCACCGTGCCCGCGCTGATGATCTGCGTGATATCGCGCGTCACGATCTTGCCCTGTTGCGGCTCGCTCGTTTGATCGCAGATCGCGACGCGTCGCCCTGCCTTGATCAGTTTCGCGATGTAACCCTGAGCGGCGTGATAGGGCATGCCGCACATCGGCACGTCGTTGCGCTTCGTCAGGGCGAGATTGAGCAGGCCGGAGGCCGACTTCGCGTCCTCAAAAAAGAGTTCATAAAAGTCGCCCAACCGGAAGAGGAGCAGCGTATCCGCCGGCACGCTGGCGCGGAGCCGCTGGTATTGCTGCATCATCGGGGTGAGGGCGTGAGCCATGGCGCGAACCATCAAATTAGCGCGGGAAAATTACCAGTTTATTTGGCCGGAGCGGACGTAATCAAAACGACAGGAAAAAATTCATTGAACGTTAGGCCGATGTGATTGTCTCTTATTTTCCCCGGCCCCGGAGGGTCGGCTCCAGCATGATTCGAGTTCAGGAACTCAAAAAATACTTCGGACAAAAGAAGGCCGTAAACGGAGTCTCCTTTATGGTGGAGAAGGGCGAGGTGCTCGGCTTTCTCGGACCGAATGGCGCCGGCAAATCAACCACCATGCGGATGATTACCGGCTTCCTTCCGCCGACGGAAGGGGAGGTGTCGGTGGGTGGTTTCGATGTTGTCGAGCAGCCGCTGCAGGCGAAGCGGCTCATCGGTTACCTGCCGGAGAGCGCGCCTGCTTATTCGGAGATGTCAGTGCGCGGCTTTCTCACCTTCATCGCCGAGCTGCGCGGGCTGCGCGGGCGCGCGAAGAACTCCGCGGTCGATCGGGCGATTGAGATGTGTTTTCTCGGCTCGGTCGCGCACCAGACGGTCGAGACGCTCTCGAAGGGATACAAACATCGAACCTGTTTTGCGCAGTCGATCATTCACGATCCCGAGGTGTTGATCATGGACGAACCGACGGAGGGACTCGACCCGAATCAGAAACACGAAGTGCGGACGCTCATCCGGCGAATGGGTGAACGGAAGGCGATTATTTTTTCCACTCATATTCTCGAGGAAGTCGAAGCGATCTGTACGCGGGCAATCATCATCGATCGCGGTGAGATAGTGGCGAACGGGACTCCGACGGAATTAAAGCAGCGGTCGCAGAACGCCGGTGCGGTCCGGGTGCGGTTCGCGAATGGTGACAGCACGATCGCCGGGAAATTGGGGCAGCTCGATGGAGTCGGAAATGTGGTGCCGGCGAGTGAATCGCCGCTCACCCTGCGCATTTTTCCAAAGGACGAAGCGGCGGCCCTGGATCTGGCGCGCGCGATTGGTGAGAAGGCGGCGCATGAACGCTGGCAACTCGAGGAACTTCATACTGAAGAAGGGCGACTGGACGATGTCTTCCGTAGCGTCACCCAACCGGACACAAAGCAACCCGCGGTATGAGCGAAACCGTTATCGCCACTCCTGATACGGTTGAGCATGCGGCGACGGCTCCCGGCGCGCTCGCGAATATTTGGGTGATTGCACGGCGCGAACTGGCCGGTTATTTCGAGTCGCCGATCGCCTACGTTTTCATCGTTATCTTTCTTCTCCTGGCGGGCTTTTTCACCTTCATGGTGGCAGGATTTTTCGAACGTGGCGAAGCGACCCTCGATTCGTTCTTCGCCTGGCTCCCGTGGCTCTATTTGTTTCTCGTGCCGGCGATCGGGATGCGAATGTGGTCGGAGGAACGACGGCTCGGAACGATGGAGTTGCTTCTCACGATGCCGGTCACGCCCTGGCAAGCGATCTTGGGAAAATTTCTCGCGGCCTGGCTCGTCCTGGCGCTCGCGCTGCTACTCACTTTTCCAGTGGTCGTCACGGTGAATTATCTCGGCAATCCAGATAACGGCGTCATCGCCGCCGGTTATATCGGAAGCTTGCTTCTCGCCGGTGCTTATCTCTCGATCGCGGCCATGACTTCGGCACTAACGAGAAACCAGGTCGTGAGTTTCATTCTCGCGGTCGTGATCTGTCTCTTCCTCGTTCTCGTCGGTTATACACCGGTGACGAATCTGCTCGTGCAATGGGCCAATCCCTGGCTCGTCCAAGCGGTCTCCTCCTTCAGCGTCATGACTCATTTTGAGAGCATCCGCAAAGGCGTCCTCGATTCGCGCGACCTGATCTTTTTCTTTTCGGTCATCGGGTTTTCACTCTTCACCACGAGCGTAATTCTACGCAGCTATCGCTCGGGCTGAGATAAGGAGATGAGAAGAAAGCCGTTCGAGGTTGTTTTGTTTTCAGTGGTCGGGGTGATCGCGATGTTCATCCTGCTGGTCGCGGTAAATTTCATCGCCGCGCACTTTAAGAAACGGCTCGATCTCACCCAGGAAAAGGCCTACACCCTCTCCGCCGGCACGCGGGCGATCCTGGCGAAGCTCGATACGCCGGTGCAGATTCGGTTTTACGTATCGCAGCGCGCGACAGAGATGCCGGTGGCATTCAAAACCTACGCGCAGGAGGTCGATGACCTGCTCGAAGAATACCGGCAGGCCTCGAAGGGATTGATTGAGATTCAAAAACTCGACCCCGAGCCCGACTCCGATGCGGAAGATTCGGCGCACCTTGATGGAATCCAAGGTCAGCCACTGCCGAGCGGAGAACGGATTTACCTTGGTCTGAGCGTGACGATGCTCGACCAGAAAGAGGCGGTGCCATTCCTCGCCCCAGACCGCGAGCGGTTGCTCGAATATGATATCTCGCGCGCGATCGCGCGAGTTTCGGCATCGAAGAAGCCGACGATCGGCGTCATGAGTTCATTGCCAGTGATGGGAACGCCGTCGCTGCCGATGGGGCAGCAACAGGGCGAGCAACCGTGGACGTTCATCAGCGAGCTGCAACGCGACTTTAACGTGAAAGAGGTCGCGATGACGGCCGACAAAATTCCCGACGATATTCGTGTGCTGGTGGTGATTCATCCGCGCGCGATCAGTGATTCGACGCAATTCGCAATCGATCAGTTTGTAATGCGCGGCGGACGTCTGCTGGCGTTTCTCGATCCGAAATCGGTGCTCGACCGGATGGGAGAGGGGATGGGCGCGCCGACGAGCTCCTCGAACCTCGACAAGCTGCTCAAAGCCTGGGGATTTTCCTTTGGAACCGACAAGGTGGTCGCGGACATGAATTATGTGGCGCGCACGCGCCAAGGGCGAGCGCCGGCCATTCTCCTCCTGACCGAAAAGGCGATGAATAAGGAAGACATCGTGACAGCCGACGCGGACAACGTGGTTCTCGCAATGGCCGGTGCGTTTTCTGGAAAGCCGGCACCGGGTCTGAAGGAAACGGTGCTGATGAAGTCGTCACCAAATTCGGAGTTAGTCGACGGCATGACGGCAGAGTTCGGTGGGGAATCCATCGCGAGCGGTTTCACGCCCTCGGGGAAGGAATTTCCGCTCGCGCTGCGTTTGGCTGGAAAATTTAAAACCGCTTTCCCTGATGGAAAACCGAAGATCGCCAATCCAGCAGGAGCCGAGGGGGGCAAGCCCAGTCAATCCAAGCGGCCGAACAAAAAGGAGGAAAGTTCGTTGAAGGAATCGAAGGAGACCGCGGTCGTGCTGGTCGGGGATGCGGATATGATTCAGGATCCGGTCGCGATACGGGAAATGCCGAATCCTTTCGGCCGAGGTCGGATCATGCCCGCGAATGGAAATCTCGCTTTCGCCCAGGGCGTGGTGGAGCAGTTAAGCGGAGACAGTAATCTCATTGCCGTCCGCAGCCGCGCGTCGCGCGAACGCCCTTTCACGGTCGTGAAGAAAATCCAGGCGGACGCAGAGGCAAACTATCGAAGCAAGACCAAGGAACTGGAAAAGAACCTGGGCGATACGCAGCGCAAAGTGAATGCGCTGCAAAAAAGCAAGGAGACCGGTCAGAAATTCATTCTGTCATCCGAGCAACAGCAGGAACTGACCAATTTCCAGAAGAAGGAAGCGGAAGTGAAGGCGCAACTGAAGACGGTGCGCAAACAGGTGCGAGCGGAGATCGATTCGCTCGAGACGAGGGTTGAATGGCTCAATATCGCTGCCATGCCGGCCCTCGTCGCGCTTTCCGGTCTGGGATTGGCCCTTTGGAAGCGAAATCGGGGAGGGCTGCGATGAGGCGTGCCCAGCTCGCGATTTTGATCCTGCTCGTCATCGTGCTGGGGGCAGCCGCTTGGTTGTTGGCGAAGCGCAGCACGAGTTCATGGGAAAGCAGCACCGGACATCTACCCGAGACCGTCGTCAGGTTTCCGATCAATGATGTCGCGCAGATCACGATTGAACAGCCCACGGGCCAGGTAAATCTGAACAAGAAAGGAGACAGTTGGGTCGTGGCCGAGAAATCGGATTATCCGGCCGACTTCGAAATGGTGAGTACGTTTGTTCGGGAAGCGTGGGAGTTGAAGCCGGTGCAGGAGTTAAGGGTGGTGGGTTCATCGCAACTCGGCAAGTTGTCGCTCCTGCCGCCGAGGAAGGGAACTGGCGGTGGCACGCTGGCCATTTTTAGAAGTGTTCAGGGGAAACGGCTCGCCGCGATTTTGTTTGGCAAGAAATACATGCGTGAAACAACTCAGTCGTTCGCGCAGGGTCGCCCATTTCCTGCTGGCCGCTACGTCACACCGGAGACCGGACTCCAACGTGTTTTCCTCGTTAGTGCGGTTTTACCCCAGATAGACGAAAGACCTGAGCAATGGCTCGATCGATCATTCATCAAGATCCAGAAGCCGGTCTCCGTCACCGTCGCTGGCTCCAGTCCAGGCCTAAACTGGACCCTAGAGCGGACCGCAGGCGCGAAGAATTGGAAGCTCGTCGGCGCCACGTCGAGCGAACAACTCGACCAAGCAAAGACGATCCAGATCGTAAGCGCGCTAAGCAGTATTTCTTCTTTTGTTGATGTGATCGCGCCAAATACCAAGCCGGAGTCGATTGGCCTCGACAGACCGACGATCATAACCATCAAAACCGAAGACGGCTCAACCTATATTCTAAAAATAGGGAACAAAATGGGCGAGACTTATCCGCTCATATTCAGGATGGAAGCCAATCCGACAAAAATAGGCGCACTTGTAAAAGGTGAAAAATCTGCAACGGGGGTTAAGTTCGAACGCGAAACTAAAGCCAAAAGCAATATACTGAGGCAGAAGCTCGCGCAGGAGCAGAGTTTTAAGGGCCGCATTTTCCTTGTTCCACAATTTGGTATTGAGCGGTTGAAAAAAAATCGAGCAGACCTGCTGCTGACTAAGACAACTCCCGCGACTAGCTCATCGCCGTCGGCTGGACCACCACTGCAGCCACACAAAAGCTGAGACGTGGAACGGGTGGCGGCGAGAGGAGCTAAATCCGACGACCAACAACTTAACAAATCTCGCAGTCATTCCGAGGGAAGAAAAGCCCGGCACCTTGTTTCCAAGATGTCGGGCATAAGTTCTGGCAACGTCCTACTCTCGCACAACCTATAGATGCACTACCATCGGGGCTGCAGCGTTTCACTTCCGTGTTCGGAATGGGAACGGGTGGTGCCACTGCGCTAGGGTCACCAGACTCCGCGACCGAAGCCGCTTCGCGCGCGTCGGTCTGATGATCTTCTATTGTCACCAGCTCTCGCTGATTCTCAGAAATCTACATACAGGAAGTTATTCCAACAGTTTTAGGCTTCGTTTTGTTTAATTTGTCATTCCTCTCAATTGGCCGCCGCGTTGGCTTTAAGGCCGACGCGACGGGTTAATTGAAAAGTAAATGACCAAGCCGAACGAGTTATTAGTATCACTTAGCTACACACATTACTGCGCTTCTACCAGTGACCTATCAACGTGGTGGTCTACCACGACTCTTCAGGGAGAACTCATCTTGGGATAGGCTTGGCGCTTAGATGCTTTCAGCGCTTATCCTTTCCGAACATAGCTACCCGGCACTGCCGTTGACACGACAACCGGAACACCAGCGGTTCGTCAGACCCGGTCCTCTCGTACTAAGGTCTGAACCCCTCAATTCTCCTGCGCCCACAGTGGATAAGGACCGAACTGTCTCGCGACGTTCTGAACCCAGCTCGCGTACCACTTTAACCGGCGAACAGCCGGACCCTTGGGACCTTCTCCAGCCCCAGGATGTGATGA
>DASXDC010000172.1:0-11238 GCA_036490855.1 Chthoniobacterales bacterium | reverse complement strand
CGATGAGCTGTCGTCCGAAAGTGACGGTGCGGTGTTCGGTTTGATAACGCGAGGCGACGAGGATCGGCGCGCCGTGTTGCTTGAGAAGGGCGGCGATTTCCTCGTCGGTCAGCGGCCGGCCGAGTTCCGCGGCGCGGTCGTCAATCGCGGCGCGAAGGTTGGCTTCCAATTCGGCCGCGATGTCGTCGCGCTGTTTTTTCGGGAGCCAGAATTTAATGGCGGTAAGGTAGCGGTCGAGCAGTTGCATGGTTCGTCAGGCTGTGTCGTTAGGCGATTTCGTCAGGTTAAATGATCCGGGTGAGGGAGGAATTGATCTTTTCCAGCTCGGCGAGGAGCTGCTTGAGAATGGCGCGGCCGTCGCGCGAAAGTTTATAGAAGCGTTTCTGGCGATTGTTTTCTTCGCGCCATTCGCTTTCCAGGAGCCCCTGGGTTTCGAGACGGCGGAGGAGGGGGTAGAGGGTGCCTTCCTCGATCTCCATCCCGAGCGCGGCCAGATCCTTGCGCAGGGTGTAGCCGTAATGTTCGCGCCGCAGCTGGGCGAGGACGGCGACGATGAGCAGTCCGCGGCGCAGTTCGAGGCGGAGACTGTTGAAAAGATCGGAGCTGAGATCATCGGCCATGTTTACGATGTGGAATACACTATCGGAAACACAGTATGTGCAACATCGTATCAGGCGTCAACCGGAAGTTTTCTGCCGTTCATCGGCCGACTGCCGGACCAGCGAAGGCTTCGTTTCGCGCCGCGCCGCTCCGACGACCGATCCCGAGTTGCGACTTGCCCGCGCGGAAATATCGGCCCAAGTAGAATGCCATGATTCGACATTCGCTTTTTCTTTCCGCCGTCGGATTCGTCCTCGCGGCGATGACGCCACCTTCCTCCGCCGCCCCGGAGAATGACTTCTCCGACGTCAAGGCGCAGGTCACGAAACAGCACGACGAAGCGATCAAGCGTTTGCAGGATTGGATCGGGCAGGTCTCGATCGCGGCCGAAAATGGGGGTTATCCCGAGGGCGCCGATTACATGATCAAGCTCCTGAAGGACGCCGGCTTCCAGCGCGCGGAGCGGGTCGAGACCGACGGCAAACCGGGCGTCTTCGCCACCCTCGATGCCGGCGCGCCGAAAACCGTCGGGCTCTATTTCATGTACGACGTAAAACAGTTCGACCCAAAGGAATGGTCGTCGCCGCCGACCGAGGCGAAGATCGTGGACAAGGCCGGCCTCGGGAAAGTCATGATCGGCCGCGGCGCGGTCAATCAGAAGGGACCGGAAGCGACTTTCCTCGAAGCGCTTCACGCCATGCAGGCGGCCGGTCGCAAGTTGCCGGTCAATTTTGTTTTCGTGGCGGAGGGTGAAGAGGAGATCGGTTCGCCGCATTTCGGTCAAGTCGTGCACAAGCCGGAAGTGGAAAAGGCGCTCTCGGAATGCAGCGGCATCTTCATGCCTTTCGCCAGCCAGGACCTGAGCGGGACCGTCACGATCTCGTTAGGCGCGAAAGGGGTGATCGAAGTCGAACTGACCTCGAGCGGGGAAAAGTGGGGCCGCGGTCCGATGAAAGATCTGCATTCCTCAAACAAGGCGCGAGTCGACAGCCCGGTCTGGCATTTGGTCAAAGCGCTCGGCACGCTCGTGAACGAAGACGCGAGCGAACCGGCGATCGAAGGCCTAACGAAAAACGTGCGTCCACTCAGCGCGCAGGAAAAGCAGTTGGTCGAGAGCGCCGCCAGGCGCTTGAAGGAAGAGGACGCGAAAAAAATCATGGGCGTGAAGAAGTGGGTGAAAAACATCAGCTGGGAGCAGGCCCTCCAGCGGATGTCGGATACGCCGACGGTCAATATCGAGGGCATCATCGGCGGCTATACCGGTCCGGGCGGGAAGACGATCCTGCCGCATCAGGCGATCGCGAAACTTGATCTGCGCCTCGTGCCTAACCAAACCGCGCAGGGCGCGCTCGCCGCCTTGAAGGCGCACCTCGCGAAACATGGTTACGGCGACATCGAAGTTAACATGACCGGCGGCTACGACCCGACGACGACGCCGGCCGACTCGCCAATCATCAAAGCCGAGGAAGCGGTTTACAAAGATCACGGGATCGATCCGGTCATTCTCCCGCGCCTGGGCGGGTCCTGGCCCGGATATGTTTTCACGAATCCGCCGCTCAGTCTTGGCGCCGGGCATTTTGGCCTCGGGCAAGGGAGCGGCGCCCATGCACCAGATGAATATTACCTGATCGAATCGACGAATCCGAAGATCGCCGGCTTCGATGACGCGGTGATGTCGTATGTCGAATATCTCTATCAGCTGGCGAAATAAGTGAGCGACGAAACGGCTGTCATCGTCGGCCCCGGGAAAGGGCGCGTCCTGCGCGCCTTTGGCGAGGAAGTGACGATCCTGCTCGACAGTGAGCAGACAGGCGGCCGCCTAACGATGTGGCTGGAAACCACTCCGCCAGAGGGTGGACCACCGCTGCACTTTCACATTAACGACGACGAAACCTTCCACGTCCTCGAAGGCCGGATGGCGTTTTTCCAAAATTCGGAATGGCACGAGGTCGGCCCGGGCGGATCCGCCTTCGTCCCGCGTGGGCAGTTGCACGCCTTTAAGAACATCGGCCCGGAGACGTCGCGCATGATCATCTCGACCGCGCCGGCGGGTTTCGACGTCTTCTTTAGCCGCTGCGCCGAGGAGTGGGCGAGGCCCGGCGGCCCGGATATGGCGCGCGTTTTCGAGATTGCGGCCGAGCATGGAATTCACTTCCTCAAGGCGTAGCGCTGGCGCATTCCTGTCCTTGCCTAACGAACGTCTTCCGACGCGGAAGGAGAGCGACGAGCGAAGTTGCCTAACGAAAAGCGGCGGGCTACTGCGGATAAATCGCCATGAAATGCGGGCCGCCGCGCGTGCTGCAAAAAGGCCCGAGATCAGTTCCGTCCGGGGCATACTTCTCGATCGTGGCGTTGTTGGCGTTCGCGACGTAGAGAGAGCCGGCGCTGTCGAAGATTATCCCGAGCGGCGCGTCCAATCCTGAGGTGCAGAAGACCCCGAGATCAGTCCCGTCCGGCGCGAATTTCTCGACTCGATTGCCGGCATTATTCGAAACGTAGAGGTTGCCGGCGCTATCGAAGGCGATTCCGTAGGCAGTCTGGAAACCATGGTCGGCGAACACCGTTCCGACTCCGTCGGGCGTCACTTTGACGACTTCGCCGCTATGGGTTGGACCGCCGGCGGAGTTGGCGACGAAAAGGTTCCCGGCGGAATCGAAGGCCAATCCGATCGGATTGACCAGCTTGTCTTCCCGGTCGGCGAAAAGCGACATCACTCCATCCGGCGTGAAGCGGACGACGGTGGCGTTGTCGTTATTCGCGACGTAAAGATTTCCCGCGGCGTCGATCGCAAGGCCATGCGGACCGTTCAGACCGGCGGTGGCAAAAGTCGAGAGCACGCCATCGGGCGTGAACTTCTTAATCGAATCGCCGTCCACGCGATCATCGCTCGCGATGAAGAGGTTTCCCGCTTGGTCGAAAACGAGGCCGGTCGGCCGCCCGACTTTCCCGACGGTGCCGAGGAGAACTCCGGTCGTCGAGAAGACCTCGACATTGTCCTTCCGGAAACTCGATTCGTAGATTGCGTTTGGAACCGGTCCCAAAGAGTCGCGATGCGCTGTCTGCGCCTCGCTGGGGTTTCCGTTTGCGAGAAAGAGCGGAGCCGTGAGCGCGAAGAGCGCGCAAAGAGTCCGGCGAAAGTTGGAGTGGTGATTTATTCGAGGGCGATTCATGGGATGAGCGAAAACCTTTTCTTACCGGCGCGGAGGCTGCCTAATCGCCCGCTGGGAGTCAATAAAAATTTGCGTGCTGGCGCAGAGTTCGTTAGGCCAACAGGATCGATCCTACGAAATCGTCAGGTAAAACTGCTCAGGAGGACTCGGACCATTCCACCGGCGCCTCTCCCAGTCCATAACGGGCCGACTCGGACCAGCCTTCGTTCACCATCAGGCAATCCTCGAAAAGCGTGACGTAATATTCCAGCTGTTGGCTCAAACTTTCCGTGCCGGGCGGGGCCGGAGGAGGAGGCGCGATCGCCACTCCGCCACTGGCCTCGTCCTCATCGGAGACCGGGTCGCTCAACGGCTCTTCCGTTTCGTCGGGGTCTTCCTCGTCGATTTCGTCCTCATCATCTTCTTCTTCGTCAGGGAGAGGAATCAGATTGGGATCGACCGGTTCACCTTGCTGCTGTTGCAGGTTGTAGAGATGCTCGCGCTCGAGGATCTGGAATTTTTCTTCCCTCTGCCGGCGCTGTTCTTCGCTGTCGCGCAGGACAAATTCCTCCTCGTAGTATTCGCTCGCCCAATGGCCCTCGGGCGCTTTCGCTTTGGCTTCGAGCTCCTCGAGTTGTTCCAGCTCGTAGCTCATGTCACCATGCGGCTCGACGAGGATGTCGAAAACCCAGGGAAAGCGTGAGCGGGCAGAATGCTCGCGCAGCAGGCGGATAATTTCGCGGATTCGCACCGTATCCTCGTAGCGCTTGAAGGCGAGCCTCGTGCGGCCGGCTTTGGTCGGGTATGTGGTATCGATTACGCCCCAGCGCGGACCAAGGATCCGGTTCAGCTCTTCGAAAAGGGTGAGGAGAAAGGAGCGCGCCTCAGCCTTCTCCAGTGCAGCGTCGTCCTCGTAAAATGTTTCGCGCAGCGCCGTCAATTCTTCGTAGCGCCGGATCAGATAATCCTGCGCGGCCTTGTTCTCCTTCGCGATCAGATAGAACGGCAGCGGGCCAAGCGGTCGCGGCGTGTCGGCGAGGAAATCGTTCGCTTCCGGCAGGAGCCCGGCGTTGAGCGCGGCCAGCTCCATCCGCATCGTCGTGCAACGCTCAAAATCGACCCGGCGCAGTTGCGGCGCGTCGGTCAGCGGCGAGAGATCGATCGGCCGCTCGCGCACGAAAACGACTTCGCGCAGTTTCGGCAGGCGGGTGAGCGGCGTGAGGTCGGAGAAATGTTCGCTCGTGAGTTTGAGAAAGGTGACGTTCGCCATCGCTTCGAGCGGGCTAAGGTCGGTGAAGCCGCCGCCCAGCTCGAGGTTCACGACACTCGGATACCTCTCGATCCCGGCGAGCGAAGCGGTCGGCGAAAGATCGAGCCGCTTCAGCTTTGGGATCGTGGGAGTGGCGCGGAGATCGCGCAGCGGGGTCCCGGAGTGGACCCAGGAGTTCATTTTTACGATGACCGCGGCCGGGAGCGTTCCGATTTCCAAAAGGCTGAGCAAGTTCCCGCTATAAAGAAAGGTGCGCATTGCTGGCCAATTGCCGATCGCCTTCAGATCGGGCCAGGCCTGGCGGAGTGAGAGGAAAACGTGATCGAGGAGCGGCTTCTCGCCCAACTGTGCGAAATCGGTCATGTGCCCGCCGGCAAGGTCGCTGCTTTCGATCAGCGTGAGCCAGTTCAGTTTCTCGAGGTCGCGGAGCGGAGAGAAGTCGTGCACGTTGCCTCCGCTGATATTGATGTTCTCGAGCGCGGGGAAAAACTGAAGGGCGGTCAGGTCCCGCAACGGGCGGTCGCTCGGGCCATGATCGTTGAAATGGGTGACGGTCTCGGCGCGGGCCTGGAGAGCCTCGAGTTCATCGAACGGCAGCAGCGGGCGATAACCGGGATTGAAGCGCCGCTCCCGGCAGATCTTCAGCCGTTCTTCGAACCCGACAGTGCGATTGTGAAACGGCCAGTGCTGCCACGGCCGCATCCGCTCGATCAGGAGCTCGACCGTGAAGAGCTCTTCGTTGCTGCGGGCGGGATCAGTCACCCAACGAACGAAATCTGCCGGCTTGCGCACGCGCACATCGTAGCTGCATTAGGAAAAGCGCAAAAGTGGAAACCGCCGTCCGCTTTCATCGAGACGCGGATTTGTCGGCTGCCCTCACGCCGGGCTGACTCAGCCGGCGATGAATGACGACGCTTTACCCATCAGCCGACGCGCCGCGGCGCGATCAATCGGAGCCCGCGACCGCGACGCCATTATTGCCTGACAGACTCCGCGCCGCTTTCGCCTAACGAATTATTTGAAGCAAGTAATCGCGGATGAATTGCACTTCCGCGCAGAAGAGGAAATCGGCGTTTTTCTTCTTCGCGAAGCCGTGCCCTTCATCCTTCGCGAGCATGAACCAGACGGGCGTCTTCTGTTTTTTCAATGTCGCCACGATCTGTTCCGCTTCCGTTCTTGGGACCCGCGGATCGGAGCGGGCTCTTTCCCCTGCGCGAAAAGGCGCGGGAGACAAAGGGCGACGAGAAACGCCATTCGATTAAGGTTCATTTTTCGATGGTAGAAAGAGCAGTCGGAAGCGAAAGGCAAAACTCGGTCCGGATCGCGATGTGGTCCGGCCCGCGCAATATCTCGACCGCGATGCTGCGCGCCTGGGGAAATCGGGCTGACACGCTGGTGGCGGACGAGCCTTTCTACGCCTCCTATCTGGCGCGCACCGGAAAGCGGCATCCGATCGCGGAGGAAGTCATCGCGGCGGGCGAAACCGATTGGCGAAAGGTCGCGACCAGTCTAACGACAGCCACTTTTCCGCCCGGGAAAACCATTTTTTACCAAAAGCAGATGACGCATCACCTCCTCCCGGAGATGGAGCGCGGCTGGCTCGCTGGCCTAACGAATTGTTTTCTCATCCGCGATCCAGCGGAGGTGATCGTTTCCTACTCGAGGAAGAACGGTGATCCGAGGTTGGAAGATCTTGGATTCGTGCAACAGGCGGAGATTTTCGATTGGGTGCGTCGACGGACGGATCGCGTGCCGCCGGTGATCGACGCGCGCGATGTTCTCCAGGATCCGGAGCGTCTCCTGCGCCTTCTTTGCGCGGAAATCGGAGTCGGATTCGATTCGGCGATGCTGAGCTGGCCGCCGGGGTTGCGCGATTCGGACGGAATTTGGGCAAAACATTGGTACGGAGAAGTGGCGCAATCGACTTCCTTTCAACCCCCCCGCGCGCAATCAGTCACCGTGCCGGATCATCTGCGCGAAATCGACCGGTGCTGTCGCGAACCGTATGAACGCTTGCACGCGGCACGTTTACATTGAGGAGTCGACTGATGCTCCAGCAATTCAACGAAAAGAACCGCGACCTGATGGTGAACATCAACGGCCGCCTTCTTCATCGCGACGAGGCGGGCGTGAGTCCGTTCGATTCCGCAGTCCAGGGTGGAGATGCGGTCTGGGAAGGCTTGCGCCTTTACGACGGTCGCATTTTCAAACTCGAGCAACATCTCGAGCGCCTGCGCCGCTCCGCGCTCGCGCTCGCCTTCGCGGAAATTCCGCCTAACGACAAGCTGATTGAGGAAATTCGTCGCACCCTCGCCGCCAATCAGATGCGCGACGGCGTCCACATTCGCCTCACCCTTTCCCGCGGAGTGAAAATCACTTCCGGGATGGACCCGCGTCTCAATCAAAGCGGGCCGACCCTCATCGTGCTCGCGGAACACAAGGCGCCAGTTTATGCGAAGAGCGGCCTGAGGTTGATCACGAGCAAAATGCGCCGACCGCCTCCGGAAATTCTCGATCCGCAGATTCACCACGCCAATTTGCTCAACTCGATCCTGGCGAAAATCGAAGCGAACGCGGCCGGCGTGGACGACGCCCTCCTGCTCGACCTTCGCGGCTTCGTCGCGGAAACAAACGCGACTCATCTTTTCCTCGTCCGCGCCGGCCAGGTCGCGACCAGCCGTGTCTTCGCCTGCCCGGCCGGGGTGACGCGCGCGACTGTCCTCGAGATTTGCGCGGCGGAAGAGATTCCACATCGCGAGGCCGACCTAACGATCGAGGAAGTTTATGGTGCGGAGGAAATTTTCTGCACCGGGACGATGGGAGAACTGGCCGGAGTGACAATGGTGGACGGCCGCAGGATCGGCGATGGATCGATCGGGCCGATGACGGAACGGCTCAGCCGGCTCTATTCGCAGCGGACCGCGAGCGAAGGAGTGCGAGTCGCCGACTAGGAATGCAAAGAACGGCTGGCTGGGATAGCCTAACGAATCAATCCGCGCGCAGCGCAATCATCGGGCTGACCCGGCTGGCGCGACGGGCGGGGAAAAGGCAGGCGAGCAAAGCGGCCATGCCCAGGATCGCCATCGTCCCGCCGAGGAGCAGAGGGTTGTGGGCTGAAACCTCGTAAAGCTGAGTCGCGATCAGACGGCCGAGGGCGAGGGCGGCGGCGAGGCCGATGATCAGGCCAAAGAAAACCGGTCTCATTCCCTGGCCGATGACGAGGCGCAGGACGTCGGATGTCTGCGCGCCGAGCGCCATCCGGACTCCGATTTCGCCCGTGCGCTGCTCGACGGTGTAGGCGACCGCGCCGTAAATCCCGACGGTCGCGAGGAGCAACGCGACCACGGCAAAGACGCCGAGCAGGATGGTCGTCAAACGCGCCTGGCCGAGCGCCTGCGCGACGATCTCTTTCATCATTTGCGGCTGCGCAATCGCGAGAGCGGGATCGATGCTGTTGATGGCCTTCTGCGTCAGGTGCGTGATCTCCCGAGTGGGCAACCTGCTCTGCACGGTCACGGTGAGGAACGGGAAATTTTCCTGGGCCCACGGGCGATAGAATTCCATCTCGTTGCGTTGCGCGACGCGCTCCGAGCGCACATCGCCGACGATGCCGATTATTTCGGTCGGCACGCTGCTGCTCGTGGTGAGAAGAATTTTTCCGATCGGATTTTCGTTGCCGAAAACCTTACGCGCGCCGGCCTGGCTGATCAGCATCACGTTCTGATGATCGCTCAGGTCGTGCGCGTCGAAATCGCGTCCGGCGATCAGCGGAGTACCCCAGGTCTTGAAATAACCGGGAGTGACATCGTGCGACGGCGCAGCGGCGCGTTCGGCCACCGGCAGGTTGTTGTTTTCGGGTTTTGTATACAGGGTGCGGCTGCCGCCAGTCAGCGGCACATCTCCACTCAGGCTGATGTTCTCGAAGCCGGGGATTGCTTTCAATACGGTCGTGAGGCGATCGACGAAACGCGCCCGCGCCCCGACGTCGGGATAAGGCGCGGCCGGAAAGGTAATGAAGCCGACCCACGAATTCTCCGAACGGAAACCGAGGTCCTGATGATTCAAGCGGACGAAACTGGTGATAAGCAAAGCGGCGCCGGCGAGCAAAGTGACGGAGAGGGCGACCTGCGCGCCGACCAGAACCTTGCGGAAGCGCTGCTGCTTCACACTGCCACTCGAGCCGCGGCCTCCTTCCTTGAGCCCATCGACCAAATCAGCGCGCGAGCTTTGCCACGCCGGATAGACACCCATGGCAAGGCCGGTGAGGAGTGAGAGACCGATGGCGAACGCGAGTACGGGGAGCGACAAACCGATCTGACTTCCCGGATCGAGCGGCAGAAAATTCGCCGCCAGTTTCGGAACGAGCGGGACGAGTTCCCAGGCGAGGGTGGCCCCGGCGATGCCCGCGAGGGCGCTCACGAGCACGCTTTCGAGAACGAACAGCCGCAAGACGCTTGTGCGCGATGCGCCCAGCGCCATGCGCAAGGCGATCTCGCGCCGGCGGCCGCTAAATCTGACGAGCAAGAGATTGGCCACGTTGCTGCACGCGATCAGAAGCACGAACGCGACTGCGGCGAGCAGAATGCCGAAGGCTGGCCGCAGGTTGCCGTTCACATCCACCGGCAGCGTTTTCACGAGGTCGCTCACATCCGCATCGATCTTGCCGGGATTTTGGATGCGATAACTTTGCGAGAGCGGGAGCAGCGCCGCTTGCATCTGCTCGACCGTCTGGCCCGGTTTCATCCGGCCGATGACGCGCAAAAACGCCGTGCCGCGCATCATCCGTTCGTAGGAAAAACCGGGGATGACGAATGGCTTCGTCGTCCAGACTTCGTTCCCATTCGGCCCGACCCATTGCGCCGGCATGTTCGGCAGCACGCCGACAATCGTGTGCGCCATGCCGTCGAGTGTGATGCTGCGTCCGATCACATTCGGATCGCTGCCGAGGCGGCTGCGCCAGAATTTCTCCGAGACGAGGGCGACATCGGCGCCCTCCTCTTCGTTAGGCAAAAAAGTGCGGCCCATGATCGGCCGCACGCCGAGGACATCGAAATAGTTGGCCGTGGTGCGGAAAGCCTGGAGCTGCACCGGATCGCCGAGGCCGGTGAGGGTGTAAGCCGTGAACGTTTCCGCGGCAAAGCCGTCGAAGATTTTCTGGCCGTCGCGATAATGCATGAAGCGCGGCCCGGAAAGCGGGTAGTCGAAGGTGTCGCCACCTTTCGGCTGGGTGAAAAGATGGACAAGGCGGGCCGGTTCCTTGAATGGAAGTCCGCGCAGGAAAAGATCGTTGATCAGGCTAAAGATCGCGGTGTTGAGCCCAATCCCGAGGGTGAGCGTCACGACCGCGAGCAGGGTGAAACCCGGCGACTTCAACAACTGCCGGAGAACAAAACGAAGATCAATCATCATTGAAAGAGATGCGGCTGGTTCTGCGGTTGGATTCAAAACAAAGACGCCGCCACGGTCAAGTTTTGTCTTCCGCTGCAGAATTCTTTTGCTCCCGGCCAGCGGCGCGCAAAGGTATCTGCATGAGTGCTGCACCTTCCTATCCACCATTGTCGCCTAGCCTGACGGTCAACGACGCCGCGGCGGCGATTGATTTTTACAAGCGTGCATTTGGCGCGGAGGAACGCTACCGGCTGGTCGATCCAGAAAGCGGAAAGATCGGGCACGCCGAGCTGACGATCAACGGGGCGCTCCTCATGCTGGCGGAAGAGTATCCGGAGTATAACAAATCGCCCCGCACTCTCGGCGGCACGGCCGTGAAGCTCGGGCTAATGAGCGCGAACGTCGCCTCGGATTTTGATCGTGCAGTCAAGGCCGGCGCGGAAGTGGTGCGACCGCTAACCGACGAATTCTATGGCCACCGCTCCGCGACGCTGCGCGATCCGTTCGGCCACGAATGGCACATTGCGCAGGAGCTGGAAAAGCTGAGCCCTCAGGAAATGCAGCGCCTCTGGAACGCGATGGTGGCGGAGCCGGGCAAATCGAGCTCCTGAGCGCGGCGAGTCTCGCGCCATCCTGCGGGCCCCGGCCTAACGACCGGTGAGGGTGGCCTTGAGATTGATCTGGGTGCCGCTGAGGGCGACCGAGACCGGGCAATTTTTCTTTGTCTGCTCGGCTTGTTCCTGAAATTTCGCCTCGTCGATTCCAGGCACGTCGGCTTCGGTTTCGAGCTCGATCGCCGTGATGCGGAAAGCGCCGCCGCTTTGTTCGAGC
>DASXDC010000171.1:0-15332 GCA_036490855.1 Chthoniobacterales bacterium | reverse complement strand
CGCCGCGCAGCACATCAATCCGGCGCCGGCCGACTTGAAAAGAGCGGCGCAAATCTCGCGCGACGAGTTGGGCAGGCATCGGAGGCGAAGCATTCGCCAACTCCCGCCTGGGAGCAAGGCGATCGCCGCGCAAAGGCGGCTTCCGACATTTTCCACCTTCCCCCAAAAGGAGAATGCCGCGCAGGACTGAAGTCGCTGCGCGGCAAAGCTTGTTCGCTGCTTCTCGTTAGGTGAGGCCGAGCGTGACGAGCGTCGGCTCGTCGACCGCTTCCGTCACGATCAATCCATGATCCTGTTGGAAAGCGGCGAGGGCGGCACGGGTCTGCGGGCCGACCAGGCCGTCGATCGCGCCCGGGTAATAACCGGCATCGCGGAGCGCGACCTGCACATTCTCGATCACCTGGCCGGGGTCGAGATTGTTATAGCCATAGATCGGCTCGTCGTAGGCGTAGTTATTATAGTAAGGATCGTAGCCGTAGGCCGGGAACCAGTAGCCATCCCACCAGTAGTAATAGCCGCCGCTGAAGAGGACGAAGCTGGTGTTGAAGTGGCCCCTCCACCAATTCCGGTTGTGTGGCGAGCGGATGACGCGGCTCCGCGCGACACTGAAGCTGTTGCGATTGAAGTTGCGGTTGCCCCCGTTCCGGATCGTTGTCCGGTTGCGGGTCCGCTCACGGTTCGCGGCCAAATTGTTGCCGTGCTCGCGATTGAGGCGCGCTTCGTTTTGCACCGCCGGCCGATTGACCGGCGCGATCGAACGCGGAGCACGATTAAGGTCCCGCTCCGGAAACCTGCGCTGAACCGGCGCGACGTTTCGGCGGGACGCGGATTGCTGGATCGGACGGCGCACCGGCTGGATTGGCGGGCGCTGGCCCTTTGCGTCCGGCCGCGCTGGAGCCTGCGCCTCGGGATGACGGCGGTGCCGCTTCCGATCGTTGTTATCGTCCGCCCTGATCAACTGCGCGAGCGGCAGCGAGAGGGCGAGAGTGAGGAGTAAGAGTTTTTTCATATGTATTGCCTCGTTCTTATTTCGACAGGGGGGGCCGGCGGTTTATTCAAACCGCGACCGGCTTCAGGCCGGAAGGTTTGCAGCCGCACTTTGCTGGCGGACGGCCTCGAAAAGTACGATCGCGACCGCCGTCGCAAGATTGAGGCTGCGCGTGCCATGCATCGGGATGGTCAGGAGTCGCTCCGCATTTTCGCGCAGGAGCGGCTCGGGCAGGCCTTTCGTCTCGCGGCCGAAAACGAGGAAATCGCCCGGCCGAAAAGCGATCGTGTGATAAGCGCGGGTGCTTTTCGTCGTCAGATAAAAGTAGCGCGCGGCGGCGTCCTGCGCTGCCTGCAGCTCGCCTAACGAGTCCCAGAATCGGAGGTCAACTTCGGCCCAATAATCGAGCCCGGCGCGTTTCAGCGTCCGGTCGTCGGTGGAGAAACCGAGCGGACGCACGAGATGCAAAGTTGAGCGCGTCGCCAGACAAAGCCGTCCGATGCTGCCGGTGTTCGGCGGAATCTCCGGCTCGACAAGGACAACCTGGAACAAGTGGAAAGGAGAAAGGAGGAAGATCGCCGGGAAAGGCTTCGTTTCTCCTCAACTGACGTTGCGTCGCCGGCAGTTATTCCGGCTCGAGACTATAATTTCGAGGCGATGAATTTCTCCAGCTTCACGATGTCGGCCGCGAACTTGCGAATTCCTTCGGCCGTTTTCTCCGTCGCCATCGCGTCGTCGTTCAGGAGATAGCGGAACTTTTTCTCGTCCAGTGCGAGCCGTTTCACATCAGCCTGCTTCGCTTTTTGCGGATCGAGTTTGCGCTCCACCGGCTCGGTCGAGTGCGCCAGTTGTTCGAGCAGCTCGGGGCTGATCGTGAGCAAATCGCAGCCGGCCAGCTCGATAATCTGGCCGACGTTGCGGAAGCTCGCGCCCATCACTTCGGTCGGGTAATCGAACTTCTTGTAGTAGGTGTAAATTTCCTCCACCGATTGCACCCCGGGATCTTCCGCGCCGCTGTAATCGCGCTTCTTCGCAGCCTTGAACCAATCGTAGATTCGGCCGACGAAAGGCGAGATGAGCTGTACCTTCGCCTCCGCACAACGGACCGCCTGCGGGAGCGAAAAAAGGAGCGTCAAGTTGCAGTTGATCCCTTCCTTCTGCAGTTGCTCGGCCGCGTTGATCCCCTCCCAGGTCGAGGCGATCTTGATCAGGATGCGTTTCCGGTCTATGTCCCGCTTCTCATAAAGCTTGATCAACTGCCGCGCCTTGTTGATCGAGCCCTCGGTGTCGAAGGAAAGCCGCGCGTCCGTCTCGGTCGAGACACGTCCGGGCACAATCTCGAGAATGTCGCAGCCGAAAGCCACCAGCAGATTGTCGATGATGTCTTCGATTTGCGCCGCGTCGCTCAGGCCGCTGCTTTTACGATCGGCGATCACCTCCTCGAGGAGGTGAGCGTATTGCTCCTTTTGGGTGGCAGCAAAGATCAGGCTCGGATTGGTCGTCGCGTCCTGCGGCTTGAAGTCCTTGATCGTCTCAAAATCGCCCGTGTCGGCGACGACTTTGGTGAATTGCTTTAGCTGATCGAGCTGGTTGAGTTTGGTTTTTTCTTCTTGGGCGGTGGCAGTGCTCATATTCAAAAATTACGACCCAACCTTCCGCTTCACAATCCCAAAGTCTGGGCGATCGCTCGAGTCGGGAAAAACGAGCGGCGGCATTGTTAGGCAAATCAATCAGCGAAGATGGATCGCCGTCAATCGGCTTTTCGCACAACCCAGAAACGCCGGGGCCGCGCTTTCAGGTAAATGGTCTCACTCCCTCGATAGATCCAGCGCGAGAATTCGTTGCAGGATTGATATGGATAGGTGCCGAGGCAGCGGTGGAAGCGGGAGAGCCGGGGATAAGTGCCCGGTTGGACCGAGGAAAGAAAGGGGCTCTCGTTCTGGGTCGCCGGGAAGGGCAGGACGGAGAGGGCGCGAAGTCCCCAACACCATTCGCGGTCGAGCGCATGATCATAGGGCAGGCGCATCGGCAAGAGGTAATTCCGGAGCGCTGCGGCCGCCCGTCGATCAACCAGATATGCGCCCGATCCTTTCAGCCGGCCGAGATTCACGCAAAGGGAATAGTCGCCGCAGAGCCGCGCGACCCGGACCGGAGACCCGCGGCCAAGAGCGGAAAGGCGAAGAATATTCCAGGCGCCCGAAGAGTGAAGAGCGGCTTGGATGACGGCGTCGAAGTCTGGCCGCAGGGTAACGTCGTCTTCGGCGATGACGGCATGGGACTCATCGGTGCCGAGGAAGCTTTCGATTGCCTTGATATGGCTCAGGTAGCAGGCCAGCTCACGCGGGTTCGGGACGCGTCCGTGGAACCATCGATAGCGATGCTCCGCGTAATCGCGATGCGGAAAGAGGAGAGTTTTCGCGTCTACCGCCGGCACTCGGCGGAGCAGGAGCTGAGTGTGAGCGAATGAGTTCGCGACAAAGGCCCAGCGGTCGGTGGCCGAATCCAGATTAATGACAAATGCCTGCACCTTGCAACGGGCGAATCAGATCGAGAATTGCGGCGCGAAGCATCAGTCAAAATATCGCCGGAGAGCGAGGAATAAATAGCATTCGTTGGAAAGAGTGAAGAAAGGGAACGCTCTCGACGGAAGGGCGAACGCGTCTGATCGCCGGCTGCACGAGGACGCCTGACGCCAGACCAGTTATTGTCAGGCTTCGTTTTCCCGCTAGAATCGCCGGCCAGAATGAGCGCCGCGCCGACCGAACTGATCATCGAAGCCGGGCACACCGAGAGAAATTATTGGCGCGACCTCTTCCGTTACCGCGAGCTTTTCTACTTCCTCGCCTGGCGCGACGTGCTCGTGCGCTACAAGCAGACCGTCATCGGCATTCTCTGGGCGGTGCTCCGGCCGCTCCTCACCATGATCGTCTTCACTTTCGTCTTCAGCCGGATTGCGAGATTGCCCTCCGACGGTGTGCCCTACCCGGTGATGGTTTTCGCCGCCATGTTGCCCTGGCAGCTCTTCGCGACTTCGCTCAGCGAAGGCAGCGGGAGCCTGATCAATAACGCGAATCTCATCTCGAAAGTTTATTTCCCGCGCCTGATCGTGCCGGCGAGCGCGGTCATCGTCTCGTTTGTCGATTTCGCGATCTCAATCGTATTGTTAGGCGCGATCATGGCGCTTTATCACGTCTGGCCTGGCTGGCCGGTGCTCCTGCTGCCGGTTTTTACTTTTTTGGCGCTTCTCGCTTCGGCCGGCGCCGGCATCTGGCTGGCAGCCTTGAACGTCAAATATCGCGACTTTCGTTACGTCGTGCCATTCATCGTCCAGTTCGGCCTCTACGTTTCGCCGGTCGGTTTCAGCAGCGCGATCGTGCCCGCAAAATGGCGCCTCCTCTACGATTTTAACCCGATGGTGGGAGTGATCGACGGTTTCCGCTGGACGATTTCGAACGGTCGCAGCGCCTTTCCCGAGCAGAGCCTGCTCTTGTCGCTCGTGACCATTGGCGTCCTTCTCGCCAGCGGGATCTGGTATTTTCGAAAAACAGAACGGACTTTTGCAGACGTCATTTGATTCCGGCGGAGCAAGAACGTGCTGCTCATGATACTTGCCTCGGAATCGCGAGGATCGTGAAGCAATGAGCGTCAAACGTCAGACTCTTTGGAGCATGGCGCCGTTGCTCGTGGTGACGGCGCTCAATCTGATGTCGGTTCCGCTGTTTTATCGTTATCTCGGGGCCGATCTCTACGCGCTGATGTTCTACGTCACGAGCTTTAGCGGTTCATTTGGGTTCGCCGACCTTGGGCTGGGCGTGGCGGTGGGCCGCTATGTGGGAGTGGAATTGGGACGCGGCGATCTGGAGGCGGCGCGCAGCTACTGGGGCACGGGCAACGCCGCCGCCATCCCGCTCTTAATAATAATGGCGCTGGTTTTTGCCTGGCTCGGATTCGTTTTCGGGCCGCGCTGGTTCAACGTCAGCCCGGAAAATATCCGTTCCCTGCAATGGACTTTCCTGGCCGCGGGAGCCGGCCTGTTCTTTTCCTACTACGGCCAGTTCTGGAACATTCTCGCGCAGGTCAACCTCGATTTCCGTTTCATCAGTCTGCTCCGAGTCATTGCGACGACGCTCCAGATCGGCGGCGCGATTCTGATTGCCGCCCTGACACGCAATACGGTGCTGGTGATCGGTTGGGGAAGCTTCCTCGCCGGCGTTCAACTGCTTGTCCTGATCTGGCATGCCCGCCGGCGCTACCAATTCGGAATTCACTGGCGTCTCGCTCGGTACTTTCGGATGCGAGAAATGAGAAGCTTCACCGCTAAAACTTTTCTCACCCTCCTCGTGAACAATCTGCTCGGCGGCCTCGACCGACTCGCGCTCGGACGGCTCGCGGCCCCGGTCGATTTTGCGCACTACACGATCTGCACAAATGCGGGCCAGCGGGTAAACGGTCTTAGCGTTTCGATCATGGGTCCGATCTTCGGCAACAGCAGCCGCGCGATCGGCGCCGGCGGCAGGGAAAAAGTCACGGCGATCTACGAAGAATCATTTGACCTGATGTACGGCTGGCTCGTGCTCGTCGCCGTCTGGGCGATCGTTTGGCGGCACGCCATTCTTACGTTGTGGCTCGGCGCTAATCTCGCCGCAGCGGTGGAGCCGATCCTGCCGCCCATCATCATCGCCTACTGCATCACCGCGATGGCGAACATCTCGGCTGCGCAATTGGGCCCGCTCAACCGCGTCGGGATCGGCCTTGTCATCCACATCATCGCTGGAATCCTGGTCGGATTTTGCGTCTACCTTGGCTGGCACTGGGACAGAGTAGTCGGTGTCGCCTACGGATTCCTTTTCAGTCGCGTCGCGCTAGTCGCACAGGATCTGACCGTGATGCGACTGATCCACGCGCGCGGCTGGTTGAAACCGGAACGAGGGCTCCACCTGCTTATTCAACTTTTGTTCGGCGGCATCGCTTTGCTTGTTCTCAACCGTTTCCATCTCAGCCTAACGACACAGCTATGTCTGGCCTTGATCCACGGGTCCCTTGTCGCCGCCTGGTTGCTTTGGAATGACATCGGCGCTCTCCGTTCGCGATCGCATTCCGGCCTTCCGGTGGAAGAAGCGTGAGAATCGTTCTTTTCCTCAATGGGCTTGGGCTGGGCGGCACGGAAAAGGCGGCCGCGCGATGGGCGCGCGGCTTGCGTGAACGCAACCATGACCTGTGGGTTCTCACGTTGGAAGACGGACCCCGTCGCCGCGAATTCGAAGAAGCTGGAATTGAAATTCGAGTCGTTCCTTCGCTCTCTTCGCCGATTGCAGAGGAATTCCGCTCTCTTCGTCCCGACGTCATTCACGCTCATGCGCCCGGCCACCCGCATCGCGGGGACGTCTTGGGGGAAGCGCTGGCGGCGCTCCCGAAAATTCCGGTGCTCCAAACCAATGTTTTCGGTCAGGCGCTCAACCCGAAGGAAAACAGGTGGACGGATTTTCGCCTCTACGTTTCCTGGACCAGTTGTGTCCAGGCGGCTCGCCGCAACTTTCGCCGCTTGGACGCCAATTTTTTTCGCGACGCCAGCGTTGCGCTTTATCCGCTCGATCCCATCGAGCAGCCAGCTGAAAGCGAAACCAGGGATTTTCGTGAAAAACATGGAGTCGCAAGCGACGAAATTCTTTTCGGACGATTATCGCGGCCCGAGCCTAACAAGTGGACCAATCTTGCGCTTGCCGCTTTCCGCCTTGCGGCCTCGCATGATCCAAAGACAAAGCTGCTCCTGCGCGAACCGCCATCCGAAATCCGGCGCCAATTGGAAAGGGCTTCCGACCGCGATCGCTTCGTCGTGCTGCCGGCTACGAACGACGTTCCGGAACTCACCATCACGATCGCGAGTATCGACGTGGTCCTGCACACTTCCGTCGTCGGAGAGAGCTTCGGCTATGGCATTGCTGAGCCGATGAATCTCGCAAAGCCCGTGATCGCCAATTCAACGCCATGGGGAGATCAGGCGCAGATCGAATTAGTCCGGCACGGCGAAGGCGGCTATATCGCAAGCACGCCCGCGTCCATGGCAGAGAAGGCGCATGCGCTTGCGGCTGATCCTTCACTGCGCGCCGAGATGGGCCGGCGCGCGCAATCTCATATTCGCCAGCTTACGAACCCCGAGGGATCGGTTGATCGCCTCGAGGCTATCTTGCGCGCGGTGGTTGAGAGACAAACGAATCCATTTGCGCGGGATGATTTACGCAGGGCGGAAGCCGCGGCGCGCTATCTCGACCAGCATCAGTTCGGTGAAAGCTGGCGCGAGCAGCTTTCGCTGCGTCCGTTTCACTACCGGGTTCGTTTCCATCAATTGCGCAGCGCGGCGAAAACGAGGATTTTCGCCATCCCCGCCCATGGGAAATAAGAGGCAGGCCGCGCCCGCAATTCAAGCGGCAGAGACCACCATCGCGGTCACTGTTTACGATCGGCGCGATTACGTGCGGGAAGCAATTCGCAGCGCGCTCGCCTTGGGAAACAAGGGCGATGGGCCGCAGGTTCTCGTGGTCGAAGATTGCGGTCCGGACGCAGAGTTGCGCGAGTGGATCAGATCGGGCTTTGGCGATCAAATTCGCTATCACCGCAATCCAAGCCGGCGCGGGCTTTTCGATAACTGGAACTCCTGCATCGAACACTGTGCCACCCGCTGGCTTTGCATCCTGCATGATGACGACACTCTGGAGCCGAACTTCATTAAAGCGATGCAGGAATTGAGCAGCGCCGCTCCGAACCGCGCGCTCTATTACGGCCTCTGCCGAACGATCGATCGTCAAGGTCGCTGCACAATCGACGTCCCACAGCCAGGTCGCTTTGAGTGGCATGAATTGGATCTGGAAGCCTGCACCCGGCATGATCCGGTCTGCTTTCCGGGGCAACTTTTCGATGTCGCTGCCGCGCGCGCCCTCGGCGGTTTCCGGCTGGGCTCACATTATTGCGCCGATTGGGAGATGTGGTTTCGGCTCGCACTCCATGGCGGTGCGGCGGGAACAAACCGGGTGATTGCCAACTACCGCGAACATCACGCCGCCGGCCGCGGGACGACGAAGGTGAACGTCTCAGGCCGCAAATTCGCCTACATCAACATGCAACGAAAAAGGCACGTGGCCTGGCTCAGGCCGCAGCGTCCCGAGGTCGTTTTCAATCGCGAGAAAATCCAGTGCGATTCACCGTTGCCGACCCGCTTTCTCCTGCAGCATGCCAGAACATTTTCGCCCCTCATGTTGAAATACAACGCTGCGCTTCTCCGCCTTTCCGCCGCTCCGCACGTCGGCTATCGCATCATCCAACTGCTCACATCTCTCTTTACCTGGCGCAGTTTGCGTCTCGCCTCCCGAATATTTGGCAGGCTCGCGCACTAGTTAAAAGCAATGCCCGACACGATCGAGAAATCTTACCGCCCGGAAGTCTGTAATGTTTGCGGATCGCAGCGCTATCGGCGCGTCCACTATTTCGCCGAATGGAATCTCGGTCGCGATCCGGTGCGCGACGTTAGTATCGTGCGGTGTCGGGGCTGCGGCGTGCGGCGGCGTCTACCCGGCATCTCCGATGAATATGAGGAGATTTATCATGAGCCGTACGTCGCTCAAGGTCGCGCCATTCATCCGCATCAGCTAAGCCACTTCGCCGACCTCATGACTGCGCGCTTGCGGAAGTTCAACGCGAGCGGCGTGCGTTTTCTGGACGTCGGCTGTTCGACCGGACGGGCGTTACGACTCGCCGCGACGCTCGGCTTCGAAGCCACCGGGCTCGATTACTCGCAATGGGCGGTCGACTACTGCCGGCAACTCGGCTTCGAAACACGGCATGGCAGCCTGATCGGCCAATGGGAAGATGCCGAAATGTTCGACGTCATCCACTGCTCGCACACGATCGAGCATGTGCCTGATCCGGCGGTCTATATCTCGGAGATGCATCGCCTGCTTCGCCCCAACGGCCAGCTCATGCTCGCTTTCCCGAACTACGCTTCCTTTCCCCGCTGGACCTTGCGCGCGAATTGGGGCGCGTGGTGTCTCGACTCGCACCTCTGGCAATTCACGGCGGCCCAAATGCGGCGCCTGCTCCGGCAGATGGATTTTCGTATTACCTCCTGCAGGACTCTGCACGGATATACGCCGGACAGCGCTTTGAAAAAAAAGGTGCTTGATCTGGCGGCGCTTTTCCGCGTCGGCGACGGCTGCAACATCATCGCGACAAAACGCTGAGATGCCCAGGATCTCACTCGTCGTCTGCCTTTTTCAAGAACGCGATTTCTTGCAGCGTCTCCTGCGGGAAACAGGCGGACTTTTTGACGACTTGGTTGTGGTCCATGACGGGCCGGAAAACGAAAAGGCGTCCCCGGGCGAGGCGCCGGCAATAGATTACGGGCATCGTTCGCAGGATGAGGAGTTGCCTAACGAATATACGCAACCGTCGCTTCCGCCCCACACCGGAAGCATTCACGAGCTCGTCGTGGCGAACGGAGGCCGTTACTTTGAAGGCCCACGTTGTTATCAACAGGAACCGCATTGGCCATTCGCCTGGTGGCAGGCGCGGCATGATTGGATTCTGCGCCTCGATGCCGACGAATTCCCGAGCGACGATTTGCGCCGCTGGCTGCAGAACTTCAGGAATCTTTCGGAGGAGCCGGCCATCTCGGGCTATCTCTGCATCTGGCCGATGTGGGATGGCCAGAGAACGGTCACTCGGGCCTGGCCCGCAACGCGGAATTTCCTCTTTCATCGGCGCCGGGTGCGCTTCTTCGGCATGGTCGAGCAGGTGCCACTACCGGATAATAAATGGCAAGCTTTGCCGCTGACTCTCTGTCATCAGCCTCATCGAAAATCCTATGGCTTGCACAACGTTCTCATTCGCCCGCAGGGCCGGCAGTGGAGACGCGTGATTGCCGAGTCGCTCCTCGGTCAACCATCCGACCTGCCAAGATGGCGGTGGGGCGATGAAACCTGGCCCTATTTTTGGCAGCGATTACGCGCGCAGCCGGTAAGGGCAGGGGCATATTTTCTCGCCCGCAATTTCGTGGGAGCGACAATCCATCTTTGGCAGACCGAGCGCCGAATCAGACCTGCGATGGCCCTGGCCACGCCTTTGCATCACTTCCTGCTCGCTTTGAAACTTCGTCGTCTCCGGCAAAAGCAGGATGACGCCTAACCGAATGCGCGTCGCCATCCTAACGACTGACAATCGGGAATTTCAGCGAAGCTACGAAGAAACCGAGCCGCGTTTCGGGCCCGCGGTCGAAGCTTTGTTGGAGGGTCTTTTTGCCCTATCCGCGCTGGAAGTTCATGTCATCGCCTGTACCCAGCGCCCGATGCACGCTCCGGAAAAATTAGCCGACAATACCTGGTTCCACCTTCTGCACGTTCCCAAGATCGGCTGGTTACGTACTGGGTACCAAGGATGTGTCCGCGCCCTGCGTCGCAAGTTGCGGAAATTGAATCCGCAGATCGTCCACGGGCAGGGCACGGAACGGGAATGCGCTCTGGCCGCGGCGTTTTCCGGCTTTCCAAACGTGGTCACGGTTCACGGCAATATGGGCGCGGTTGCCCGCGCAGTTGGCGCGCACCTCGGCAGCTATCACTGGTGTGCCGCTCGGATCGAGCGCCTCGCACTTCGCCGAACAAACGGCGTTTTTTGTAACTCCGAGTACACGGAAATGCTGGTTCGCCGCTTCAACCGACGTACCTGGCTGGTTCCTAATGCCATTCGGTTGCCGTTTTTCGCGAGGCCGCTGCCAGGTCCGCATACCGCTGGAAATCCGGTCCTCGTGAATATTGGCGTGGTGGCTCCCTACAAGCGGCAATCGGAGGTTCTGGCGCTCGCGAGGGAACTGCATCAGGCGGGACACCGTTTCGAGCTTCAATTTGTCGGTCCGGCCGATTCTCGATCTGCCTATGCGCGCAGCTTTCTCGAGCAGATCCGTACGGCGGAAAAGAATGGCTATGCCCATTACCTGGGAATGCTGAAGGTCGACGCACTAATTGAGCGCCTCGATCAGGCCTCCGCTCTTATTCACGTCCCGACCGAGGAGGCCTTCGGATTGGTCGTGGCAGAGGCTCTGGCTCGAAATCTTAAACTTTTCGGCGCTCAGGTTGGTGGGATTCCGGATATCGCAGAAGGGGTCGAAGGTGCTGAATTGTTCCCTCTGGGCGACGAGGTGCGGATGCGGCATTCGATCGAGCGATGGTTGGACAGCGGCTGTGCGCGCCCGACGGAGGCGGCCCTAACAATGCGGTCCCGTTATGATACTGAAATTATCGCAGCCAGGCACTTCGAAATTTATGAGAGTCTGATCCGGTCGAGGGACGGGGCGATAGTCCAAGGGTAAATTCGAATTCTCCCCGACGATTGAGCAACCAGCCGAAAACTGATGGCGTACGTCTTGCCGCCTGATATTGGCAACATTCACCCCGGGTTGTGCTCGATGGCACCTGATGCTGGACTTCGATGCGAATGACGGCACGGCGCTAAACTTCGGAGCGGGTTTTCGATTGAGTCGCTTTGCACCTTCATGCAGAATGCGACCGCGCATGGCCACAATCTTTAGAAAGTTCCTCCTTGCGTTGGCCGTACTCGCAATCGGATGGGGCGAACCGGGCATGGCTGCGGCCAATCCGATCGGCGATTTTTTTAAGAAGGTCGGACGTTCGATCTCGCATTGGAGAAAAAGCCCGCCGCCACCACGCCCGCACAAAAAGACCGGCACGGCGAACGATTCCGCCTCCGAAGAGACGAAAGCGACGCCGGAGACGAGGATGAAAATGGCGCCTTCGCCGACTCCGACGCCGATCGACGTTCGACCCGCTGCACTCGCGCCTCGCTCGTCCGAACGACGCGACGTGCCTTATGCGGTGACGGTCCCGAACAAGCCCGGCTTTGTCACCAGCCCGTACGCACCCGATCAGGGATTGGTCGATGTGCGCGCTTTTCCGAGCTCGACGGAAGTGCTTGATCCGTTCACAGGAAAAATTTTTCTCACTCCATGAGTCCGCGAATTCTCCCTCCTTTATGACTGCGTTTCATGGGTAAAAGTCTCGCGGCAGGGATCGGCCCGGCAGCTGCGGCGCGTCTTCTTTTTGTGCTTGTGAGCGGCGGCGGTCTGACTCCTGCTACGGTTGGAAAGGCGAGATGAAGAATGATGTAAGAATCCTGGCGGTCGAGGACGAGACCGCGGTCGCGCAGTTGCTGGCGCTCGTTCTCTGCGGCCCTTCGTGCAAGGTCGTGACGGCCTGCGACGGCTCGGAAGCGCTCGCGAAAGTAGCCAAGTCGCCCGAGCTGTTCGATGTCGTTATTACCGATCATCAGATGCCGAAGGTAAACGGCCTGCAATTAGTGCGTGCGCTTCGGGAGCGGGATTTCGGCGGCAAAATCGCCGTTCTCTCCGCGCATCTAAATGAGCTCAATACTCGCGCCTACGAAGAGTTGAATGTCGATCTCATGCTGACGAAGCCATTCGATATCGATGAACTGCGCCACGCTGTCGAGGTGCTCTCGAACAGTGTGCCGGAGTATGCAGGACGCGTCGAACACGAAACGCGGCAAGGATTGGGCTAAACATGGAAGGCCGGCTAAAAATTCTGGCGGTTGACGACGAGCCATCGATCGCGGCTTCGATGCGTTTCATCTTTGAGCGCCCGCTTTACGAGCTGGCCAGCGCGCAGGACGGCGAATCAGCCCTCGCGCGACTCGCGGAGGACTCGGACTCGTTCGACGTCGTCATCACCGATAACAATATGCGGGGCGTTTCTGGAATTGACCTCGTCCGCCAGCTGCGCGAGCAAAATTTTCCGGGCAAGATCATGATTCTCTCGGCCCATCTTTCGAGCGAAGTGCGGGCCGCCTACGAAGAGATGGGCGTCGATGCTCTCATCGACAAACCTTTTAGCATCAAAGCGCTCCGGTCGCGGCTCGATCAGCTCGCGGCCTAACGACGGGGCGGCGGGGAAATTTGCATCTGTCGAACGCGCCACCTCGCGCGGCGGGATGTCCGGCCGCGACATCGTTAGGCTAACGGCGCCGCGGGAATGCCGGCGAGACCTAGCCGTTCCGCATCCCCTTCAAGCGCCGCGATTACTTCCGCGATCACCTCCTCGAGGGGCCGCCCAAGCTCTTCTGCGCCGCGCCGGATGTCGTCGCGGTTAACCGCGCGGGCGAAGGCTTTATCCTTCATCTTTTTCTTCACCGCTGCGACGTCGACTTCGCGGATGCTTTTGCTCGGACGGACGCGCGCGACGGCGATGACGAAGCCGCTCAACTCATCGACGGCGAAAAGAGTTTTCTCGAGCGGCGTCTTTCGCTCAACCCCGGAGTAATCGGCGTGGGCCAGAACTGCCCGGCAGACTTGCTCGCTCCAGCCTTGCGCACGCAGCCAGGCGGCGGCGACGAAGAGGTGACCTTCGTTAGGCTGCCGATTTTCATTCGGATGCCGCTCGTAATCCATGTCGTGCAGAAGGCCGACTGCCGTCCAGAGATCGGAATCGGCGCCTTGCCGAATGGCGAAGCGACGCATCGAGTCGGCCACGGCGTAACAATGCTTGCGCAGGCTCTCCGATTGAACCCAATCGTGCAGGATCGTTAGGGCGGATTCTGTCAGCATCTGGCGGCTCAGATTCCCCGTCGCATCACGAGAGCCTGTTCGCCCTGGGAATCGATTTCAAAACCGAAGCGGCCGAAGAGCCGGACGGCCGGACTGTTCGCGCCCATGCGGAGGGAAATCGAAGAAAGCTGCGGATTGGCCCGCACCATTTGGGTGAGAAGGGAAGCGCCAATTCCGTGCTGACGGTGACCCGGCTTAACAACGAAAGCGAGCTCGGGCGGCACCTCGTCTTCCGGCGGCTGGCGAAACCAGACAGCGCCGAGTGGAATGCGGTCGCTCTTGTCATGGGCGATAAAGCCGATATCACCCGAACGACCCCAGCCTTCGACATAGCGCGCATATTCCGGCCGCCGCAAGATTCCGCGCGGCGGGTCCTCGCCGCTGGGCGAGCGAAGGGCAAGATACAGCATCTCCCAGAGGGTACCTTCATCATCTTTCATGAGAGGGCGAAGGGTGTAATCGGCCGGTGCGAACATGACGGGTTTCCTGCGACATGTTCTCTCACTTGAGAGACTTGTCTAGGTGCTTTCCCCGAGCGGCGGCGTTTGCCGCGGGTTGCGGTCGTTAGGCCAACTCGTTAGGCGGATTTTGGAAAAGCGTTCGTCAGTTCGCCGGAGCGGGCGCTCGCGGCGAGCGACGCGAACTCTCCCTGCTCAAAAATCGCGCGCGCGGCGCGGGTAAATGCGCCCCAGGCGGCGAGAGCAAGGCCGGAGCCGACCGAGATGCGGCGCACACCGAGATCGGCCAACTGCTCGAGGGAGAGTTGCGAATTAAAGCCGGAGACGAGGACATTCACCGGCTTGGGAGCGACCACTTTGACGATCGCCGCGATCTCTTCGGGCTCCGTCACCCCCGGCGCGTAAAGACAATCGGCGCCGGCCTCGGCATAGGCAGCGAGACGGCGCAAAGAAGTGGGCAGCGGCTCGGGATATTCGACAAGGAAAGCTTCACAGCGACCGGTCAAGAGCACCGGCACCCCTGCTTCATCGATCGCGCGGCGAGCGGCTGCGATCCGCGCCACGGCCAGCTTTTCATCGTAGAGCGGCAGATCATTTCGCCCAGTCGAATCTTCGATCGAAAGCCCGGCCACGCCCGTCGCCAGGCAATGCGCCACGTTTATGGCAACACCTGCCGGTTCATCGGCAAACCCGTTAAGGAAATCCGCGTTGACGGGTAGCGAGGTGGCAGCGACAACTTCCGCGATGTGTGCCAGCATCTCATCCAGCGCCACCCCACCGTCGGGTTTCCCGCGACTGAAAGCGTATCCGGCCGAGGTGGTGGCGAGGGCCTTAAATCCGAGATGGTGCAAGTAGCGCGCGGTTCCCGGGTCCCACGGATTTGGGATCACGAAACAGCCTTCGTTGTGCAGCCGGCGGAAAAATGCGGTGGCAGATTGTTGGGTAACGGAAGAGCGGTTCATCCGGATAACCTATCTCGCGATGGCGGCGGCGCGTCATTTCGGATCGCGGGCCGAAATCTGCTCAACTATCGTGGAGAAAGGATTGTGGTAGGTTCGCCAAATTGTTCTGGAAGGCCACGGAACAGCACGGCCGCGCCATTCGGCTGGAGATTTTCAATGCAGAATTGTTTTAGTTCACTCGCGGCATGACGCCTCTCGTCAGCATCATCATCCCGACCTATGATCGGCCTCGTTATCTGAAGGAAGCGATCGACGCCGCGCTGGCGCAGAATTATCCCAACGTTGAAGTCCTCGTCTTCGACAAC
>DASXDC010000170.1:0-2041 GCA_036490855.1 Chthoniobacterales bacterium | reverse complement strand
TCCTTCCTCCTCAGGCTCAGCTCGGAATCTGGGTTCCGGACGGCGCGCGGCATCAGCCGCTGGCGCGCGACTCTTGACCCATCTGTAGAGGAACCCGACACTCAATCTTCATGCGCTTCCAAACCCTCTTCGAAGCCCGCTGGATCTTTGGCGTGCTGCTCGTGCTTGCCTTCCTCGGCCTCTGGATTTCGTGGTGGATCGCGCTCGTTTTCATCCTCCTCATCCTCTACACTTTTGCCTTCTTTCGCGATCCGGAGAGAATTTCGCCTAACGAACCAGAAACCGTGGTGGCTGCGGCCGACGGCGTGGTGGTGGAAATCGCCGAGCTGGAAGAACCTGAAGTCGTTAGGCGGACGATGCGGCGGGTCGCGATCTTCCTTTCCATTTTCGATGTCCACACCAACCGGGCCCCGATCGAGGGCCGGATCACCTATCGGCAGCATCATGAAGGTCTCTGTCTCGACGCCCGCAATTCGCAATGCTCGGTCCGGAACGAAGCCATGACCTGGGCTTTCGAGAATGCACGCGCCACACTCGTCGTTAGGCAAATCACCGGCGCAATCGCGCGCCGGATCGTCGGCTGGTCACAGGTTGGCGATACGGTAAAAAAGGGTGAGCGTTTCGGCATGATCCGATTTGGCTCGCGAACGGAAGTTTACCTGCCGTTGAGCGCAACTGTGCTGGTGCGCGTCGGTGACCGCGTCGTCGGCGGTTCGACCGCGATTGCACGACTTTCCTGATCATGCCCGACACACGCAATCCGAAAATTTATCTGCTGCCGAACCTGATGACGGCCGGCAATCTCTTCTGCGGGTTCGCCGCTGTTCTGCGCATCTACGACGGCGCGCAGAAGATCGATTTCCTCGAAGCCGCTTCCGATTTCCATGACGCCATCTGGTTTATCCTCGCGGCCTGCATCTTCGATTTGCTCGATGGCCGGCTGGCGCGGCTCGGCGGCCATGAAAGCGCGTTCGGGCGAGAATTTGATTCGTTAGCCGACATAGTCTCCTTCGGGATGGCGCCGGCGCTGCTCGTCTATCAGATCGTGCTCGGGGAATTCCAGAATCTCGGCTGGATGATCGCGTTCGTTTACCTGGCCTGCGGCGCTTTGCGTCTGGCGCGCTTCAACTGCGTCGCCGCTGCCGGCCCGTCGAATAGTCCGGACAAAAATTTCACCGGGTTTCCCATTCCGGCGGCGGCCGGCGTGATCGCTTCGATCACTTTGTTTCTCCTCTGGCTCGACGAGGGGCAACGCACAATCGGTCGCTGGAAATACGCGCTTCCCGTTCTAATGCTTTTTCTTTCCTTCATGATGTTCAGCAAGTTCCGCTACCCGAGTTTCAAGGCGGTCAACTGGCGCACCACTCAATCGATTCCGCGTTTCCTTTTCCTCATCGCGCTCCTCGCCCTGACGGTGAAGTTCTATCACTGGATGGCGGCGGTGATTTTCCTCACCTATCTCCTCTATGGATTTCTGCGCCCATTCCTTTCTCCGAAACGCCGGCGCGTGATCGAGGAAGAGATTGGCGAGGAACCGCCCGAGAACGAGACGACCGAGGACGTTACCTAACGATTGAGCCGGGCGAGAATTTCCGGGTCGCGCACGTCGGCCCAGGCGCCGGTCAGCTCGATCGCCTGCACTTTCTTGCCGGAATGCGCGAGGGCGCGAATCGCGTCGGTCAGTTCGAATTCGCCCCGCGATGAACGTTCGAGGCAGGCGGTAAAACCGAAGATGCTCGGACGAAAGGCGTAGACGCCGGCGTTATACCACGGGCTGGTCGGCTCGCCCGCCTGCGGCTTTTCCCGCAGGTCGATGAGTTCAAAGCGCTCGTTGAGGAAGACAGCTCCGCCCTGGCTCACGTCTTCATTATGTTTAACCGAGACAATCGCTTCGGTCTCGTCCTCCAGGTTCGCTAGGCGCAGATAGTTCGACGGCTCGACGATGATGTCGCCATAGCTCAGAACAAACGGATCGCTGCCGGTGAAATCCCGCGCCAGCTCGACCACCTTGCCGGTGCCGTCCTGCACCATTTGCGTCGCG
>DASXDC010000169.1:0-3891 GCA_036490855.1 Chthoniobacterales bacterium | reverse complement strand
TCTGCTGGATGCGGCCGCGCACTTCGCTATCCATCACGTGCTCGAGCGAGCCGCTCGGGTACCAGTAGAGGAATTTCGCCGCGTCTTCCTCGGCGATGAACGCCGTGCAGGTAAAGCCCATGCTGAATCCGACGCTGTCGGCGCTCTCGATCCAGATCGCTTCGTTCTTCTGCGCGGTGCCGCTGTTGTTTTCCGCCGTCCATTCCCGGGTGACGGGCGAACGGTTCACCTTGATCAGCCGGACCACTGGAATCCAGTGGCCGCTCCCATACAAGCGACCGTCCTGCGACCAGCGGTGCGTGATCTGGACCCGCTTGGCCGCGACCTTGAGATCGCGCAGGTATTGTTCGCTCTGGAATTTCGCCTGACTGCCCGAGTCGCCTTCCAGCGGGATGAGGAAACCGGTCTCCGAGGTATCGATCTCGGCATACTCCGGCGTGTCGTAAGGGCGGACGCAACCGCCCAGCCCACAGGCCGCAGCGGCCAGGATGAGGAGGGTCCACTTCGGCCACCGCCGCATGATCGAATGTCGACGCATCCAAAGGAAGCGGAACCCGATCAGAATCAGGAAGGCGAGCGCCGCGTTGTGCGCGACGAACCGGCAGGTCTCAAAAACCCGCAGGCGGAAGAAGGCGTCCTCGCCTTCATTGAGCTGAGCGACGGCGAGCGCGGCGGAGATGCGCGGTTCGATCGCGCCCAGCCATACCGTTTCCAACCCCACTACCACCACTGCCAACAGACCAAACACCATCAATTTCTTAACGGTGCTCATAACTTTCTATCTTTCTAAAGGGCTTCTCCAGCCCGTGGCTCTCCTCTGCGGGAAAAGAGCCCTCCTGACGAGTGCAAGGACGATCTTGCGACAGTCTCTGTCCTCAGTGTTTGCGCCTGCGAAGTTAGCTGTCGGGCTAGGACCACCAAGTGTCCCCGGCGCCGCTGCGCCGCACGCCCCGATCCGGTTTCCCGGAGATTTTGGGTCCCCCGCTGACCTGGCTACGCGCCAGATCACTCGGCAATAACAAAGAACTAAAACAAGCGTACGGCCGGGTTTTTCCGGTGCAAGCGGAATCGGACCCTTGGCGAGCCTCCATTTCCCCGCCGCACGGACGGTGCAGCGGTTTTCCGGCTCAAAAAGCTCGGAAACGCCGCTGCGATGCCTTCCGACACATATGTGTCGTGCGACAACTCATATGGATCATCCGTCGATCGGCATGAATCGCGCGACGACGGGCATGAATCGTCCGGCGACAGCCCTGGATTGCCCGACAACTGGCATGGATGGCTGGCGATTGGCATGGATTGCAAAAAAACAGGCATGAATCGGCGCGCGACACGTATGGATCGCGCGACGACAGGCATGAATCAGCCGACGAGTGGTATGAGTTGTCGCGGAACGCAGCTGCGTTCGCCGAAGACACATATGTGTCGTCGAGAGATTTATATGTGGCGTGCCGCGATTCGCATGAATCAGCGCACGATTGGCATGAATCGGGGAGCGACTCGGATGAATCAGCAAACGATTGGCATGAATCAGCAAACGATTCGCATACGTCGGCGATCGTTTTATATACATTTCGGCGCGATGCATATCGGTCGGCGATCGTTTTATATGCGTTCCGGCGCGATGCATATCGGTCGGTGGGCGCTTTATATCCGTTCGGGCGCGCTTCATGCCCTTCGCAGAACAAAGCAGCGCGATTTACTTCGTTAATCCAGCAAGCGCTGCTCGATCCCGGCGTAGGCGTCGATCCGGCGGTCGCGCAGGAACGGCCAATGGGTGCGGTATTCGGCGACGCGCTTCCATTCCACATCGGCAAAGATGATCTCTTCGCGGTCAACGCTCCCTTTCGCGAGAATCTCGCCGCTCGGCGCGACGATGAAACTTTGGCCCCAGAAATCGATCCCATCGCCGCCAGCCGGCGCTTCGTGGCCGACGCGATTGACCGCGGCGACGAAGCAGCCGTTGGCGATCGCGTGGCTGCGCTGGATCGTTTCCCAGGCGGAATGCTGGGCGTAGCCGTATTTGGTTTTCTCGCTCGGATGCCAGCCGATCGCGGTCGGATAAAAGAGAATCTCCGCGCCGCGCAAAGTCGTTAGGCGGGCGGCTTCGGGATACCATTGATCCCAGCAAACGCAGACCCCGATATTGCCGTGCTCGGTCGGCCAATTCCGGAAACCGAGGTCGCCCGGGGTGAAGTAAAACTTCTCGTAATACGACGGGTCGTCGGGGATGTGCATCTTGCGATATTTCCCGATGATCTCGCCGTCGGGCCCGATGATGGCGGCGGTGTTGTGGTAAAGCCCGGCTGTCCGTTTTTCAAAGAGGGAAGCGATGATGATCGCGCCGGTCTCGCGCGCCACGGCGCCGAGGGCGGCGGTGGAAGGGCCGGGAATTTCCTCGGCCAGCTCGAAGTATTTGTGATCTTCCGACTGGCAAAAATATTCGGAACGAAAAAGCTCCGGGAGACAGATGATCTGGCCGCCTTCCCCGGCCGCTTCCCGGACGCGCGCGACCGCTTTCTCGAGATTGGCCTGCGGCTCGGGGCCGCACTGCATCTGGATGAGTGCGACCCGCGAGCTGTCGTTAGGCATGGCTGCTACTTCACCGAATCGGCCGGGACGATCTTGACGCTCTCGAGCGCGACCCGGGTTTGCGGCTTGCTCATTTCACCCATCGGACTGCGGCCGACCGGGGTGGCGCCGATCTTGTCGAGGACGTCGAGGCCTTTAATGACGTGGCCGAAGGCGGTGTATTTGTGATCGAGCTGACTGACGGTGCCGAGGCAGATGAAGAATTGGCTGCCGGCAGAATTCGGATCGGCGGAGCGGGCCATCGAAAGCACGCCGCGAAGATGGGGGCGGTCGTTAAATTCCGCCGGAATGGAGTAGCCGGGACCGCCGGTGCCGAAGCGAGCTTCGTTCGCGGCATCTTTCGTCAGCGGATCGCCACCCTGGATCATGAAGCCGCGCATGATGCGATGAAAAGCGGTGCCATCATAAAAGCCTTCTTTGGCCAGTTTCTTGAAATTCGCGACTGTCTTGGGCGCGACCTCGGGCCAAAATTCCACCACCATCTCGCCGTCGGTCGTCTTGAGGACAGCGACTTCTTTCTGATTTGTATCCATCGGTTTCTTTCCTTCGGGTTGATTGGCCTCCTGGCCGCGGACATTGGCAAGGCCAAGGGAGCAAACGAGCAGGCAGCAGAACAAGGTGAGTTTCATTTCAGACCAGTGACATGAATGGCCCACGGCTGCACTCGATTTTTCGCGCCGCCGCGCGGAGTTAGAGCTTGAGCGAAAGAGTGCGGGTGCCGAAATCAATGATGGCGTGATTGCGGCGGAGAAACTCCGAGCCTAACAATCCCGCGACCGGCGGGCTGCCCTTGAGGAGGTCGCCGTGGATCAAGCCTTTCAGGTCCATCACGCCGACTTCCTTTCCCTTCACGAGGAAAGGCCCAATCGAGAAACGCCGGATGACTGCGAGCTGGAGGCCGCGCTCTTCCAGATTGATTGCGCCTGAGGCGTAGGGGGTGTCGCGGAGCGGGAGTTTCATTTTGCGGACGAAGGGCCGGTGGATCAGGGTCGTGAAAGAGCCGGTGTCGATCATGAGCTGCGCCGCTTTTCCATTCAGCTTGCTGTCGACGTAGAGGTTCCAACCTTTGCTGACGCGAATCGGGACGTTCTTCCAGCCGCGGCGATCGATCCCGGGGATGTTGCCGGGGGTGTCGGGATCGACTTTCATGAAAAGGACCTGCGCCTCGCAGTCGATCACGGCGTGGGTCGGGAAAAGAATGTCGGCTCCGAGGATGCCATCGAGTTCCTGCTCGTGAAACTCGCGCGCGGCCCGGGCCGGTGAGCTGAGGTCGATCGCGACCATCGGCTCATCCAGCAG
>DASXDC010000168.1:0-6493 GCA_036490855.1 Chthoniobacterales bacterium | reverse complement strand
GACGACGGCGTTGGAATGCACGTTGGAATTCTGCCGGGCTACCCGGCTTCCCATGGCTGCATCCGAATGCCGTCCGCAGCCGCGGAAATGTTCTACAGCCACGTCAAAGTCGGCACGCCGGTTGTCGTCGCTGATTGATCGGAAGCGTCAATCGAAACGGGCTCCGGCAGTCGTTAGGCAGTCGTCGCCGTTCCGGCCAATCGCTGGCGCAAAAGGTTGAGCGCCGTCTGAGTCGCGAGTTGTTTGAAAGTTTCGCGATCGGTTGGAAAGAAAAGATGCCTAACGACGGTTTCACCTCCGCCGGCCAGCGCGATGTAGGCGGTGCCAACCGGCTTCACCTCGCTTCCTCCTCCCGGTCCCGCGACCCCCGTCGTCGCGAGGGCGAAGGTCGCGCCCGATTTTCCCCGCGCCCCCTCCGCCATTGCCCGCGCCACCGCGTCGCTGACCGCGCCATGCGTCGTGATGACGGATGCCGGGACATCCAGCGCCGATATTTTGGCGGAATTGGCGTAGGTGACATAGCCGGCCAGGAAAACAGCCGATGCGCCCGGTACGTTCGTTAGGCGATGGGCCAGAAATCCGCCGGTGCAGGATTCTGCGACAGCCAGCGTCGCGTTTTGCGCCGCGAGCTGCCGCACGATAACCGCCTCAAGATTCTCGCGATCTGTAGAGAAAATGAATTTCGCCAGCCGCTGACGAATAATCGCGTCGGCCCGTTCCAGCGTCTCCGCGGAGCCGATCACGCGCAGATCGACCTCTCCCATCCGCGCGCAGTAACCGAGTTCCAATCCGGCAAGGGCCAGTAAATCCGCGCCAACCGCTTCCTCCACGTACGATTCTCCCATCCCGACGATGCGGTAATTGCGATAGCCGAGCGCGCTTTCTTGCCTGACGATTTTCCGCAGGAGCGGGAGGACTGATTGCAAGAACATCGGCTGCAGTTCCCGCGGCGGTCCCGGGAGGAGAAAAAGATGCGGCGAAGGCACTGCCGCATTCACACCGGCGGCAAGATAAAGACCGGCGGCGCTGCCGTTCTCGTTAGGCAACACCACGGCGCCGCGGGGGACCTGTGCCTGGCGCAGAATCCGATCTGTCATGCGGATGCCGCGGGTCGCGAGACGTTCCGTGATGCTCGCCGCCAGTTCGGCATCCGGCGAAAGTTCGAGGCCGAGCAACTCGGCAGTGACCTCGCGCGTGATATCATCCGTCGTCGGCCCGAGGCCGCCGGTGACGAAGATCAGATCCGCGCGATCGAAGTTTTCACTCAGCGCATCCCGAATCGCCGCTCCATCGGGCACCGCGAGCTGGCGTTCCACACGCAAACCAAGCGAAAAAATTTCCCGCGCGATGAAAGTGAGATGGGTATTGAGAACATCGCCGAGAAGAAGTTCGGTGCCGGTATTGATGACGAGCGCGCGCACGGAAAATCAGTTTGCGCAGCCGCGTGAGCGCCGCTACCGGAAAGAAAGCGCCTAACGAATCAGGCGGCGTCCTTGTCCTGCTTCTTGCGAATCAGCGGAACCTTTTTCCCCTCGACCACGGCGCGATTAATCGTGACCTCGGCGATGTCTGCCCGGCTCGGCACTTCGTACATGATGTCGAGCATGATCCGCTCCAGCATGGAGCGCAGCGCCCGCGCACCGGTCCCTTTGGTGACGGCTTGGGCGGCGAGGGCGCGCAAGGCGTCCTTCGTCACTGTCAGCCGCACGTCTTCCATCGCGAAGAGCTTGGTGTACTGCTTGATCATCGCGTTCTTCGTCTCGGTCAGAATCATGACCATCTCTTCCTCGGTCAGCGCGTCGAGTGCACTGATAACCGGAAGACGTCCGATGAATTCCGGGATCATTCCGAAAGCGAGGAGATCCTCCGGTTCGACCTGGCGTACGGCTTCACGCCGCAACGCTTCCTCGACTTCCAACGACGGACTGCTGAAGCCCATCGTTTTGTTGCCGATCCGTTTTTGGACGATTTTTTCCAGGCCGACAAAGGCGCCGCCGCAAATGAATAGAATCTTTTCCGTGTTCACCTGGATGTATTCCTGGTGCGGATGTTTACGGCCACCCTGGGGCGGGACATTGCAAGTGCTGCCTTCGAGAATTTTCAGGAGCGCTTGTTGGACACCTTCGCCGGAGACGTCGCGCGTGATGCTGACGTTGTCGGTTTTGCGGCCGATCTTGTCGATCTCATCGATGTAGACAATGCCGATCTCCGCCCGCTTCACGTCGTAGTCGGCATTCTGCAGGAGGCGCAGGATAATGTTCTCCACGTCTTCGCCAACGTAGCCGGCCTCGGTCAGGGTCGTGGCGTCGGCGATGCAGAAGGGAACATCGAGAATTTTCGCGAGCGTTTTTGCGAGCAACGTCTTGCCTGAGCCGGTCGGGCCGATGAGCAGGATGTTGCTCTTCTCGATCTCGACATCAGCAAACGGATCGGGCTGAAAGGCCGCCGAGGTGTCAGCCGGTGGCGCGCTTTGCAGAACGCGTTTGAAATGGTTGTGAACCGCGACCGAGAGCGTCTTCTTCGCCATCTCCTGACCGACGACGTACTGGTCGAGGGAATGCCGAATGTCGGCCGGCTTCGGGACGCGGATGGTGGAGGATTGGCGGCGCGCGTCTTCGTTCAGCTCCTTGTCGAGGATGCTTTTGCAAACGTTAATGCAGCTATCGCAAATGTAGACGCCGGGACCCGCGATGAGTTTGCGGACCTCGGCGTGGCTTTTGCCACAGAAGGAACACATCGTGAGGTTCGAGGCGCGCGCCATGGTCGTCTCCTCGCTAAAGCAGTTCCTATTCCTCGACCTTTTGCGGCAAGGCAGCCTCAGCGACCGCGGTGGAGCGATCGCTCACCGCCTTACTGGATCCGTCTCCGTCGAGCAGTTTGGCTTCTTTCCGCGATTTGATGACCTCGTCCACCAGACCGTAAGTCTTGGCCTCAGTCGCGTTCATATAATAATCCCGGTCTGAGTCGTGCAGCACCTGGTCTTCGGGTTTGCCGGTGTGCTGCGCCAGGATGCGGATGAGACGCTTCTTGAGCTTGAACATGTATTCGACTGTCCGCTCGACGTCGCTCGCCTGCCCCTGCGCGCCGCCGGAGACCTGGTGGATCATGATATCGGAATTCGGCAACGCAAAGCGCTTGCCTTTTGTCCCCGCGGCGAGCAAGACCGCGCCCATGCTCGCCGCCATCCCGAGGCAGTAAGTCGTCACGTCACAGGTGAGAAACTGCATCGTGTCGTAGATCGCGAGACCGGCGGTGACGGAACCGCCGGGCGAATTGATGTAAAGATTGATGTCCTTCTTCCCATCCTCCATTTGCAGGAAAAGGAGCTGGGCGATGACCAGATTAGCGATGTGATCGTCGATCGGCGTCCCGATAAAAACGATCCGGTCCTTCAACAACCGCGAGTAAATATCGTAGCTGCGCTCGCCGCGGCCGGTCTGTTCCACGACCATCGGCACGAGGACGGATTGAGAGAAATTGGAGTCGCGATTTATCGTCATTTTGATTCGTTAGGCGCTTCGGTTGCCGGAGTGACGGGCGCGCTCTCGATGGTAGCATTCGACCCGAGGAAATCAATTGTCTTAGCGAGAAGGACCTGCTCCACGAGACTGTTCATCGCGCCATTTTTCTCGATTTCCGCGCGCAATTTATCGGGCGTCGTCTTGTGATGCATGGCCTGGTGGCGAATGCTTTCATCGACGTCGGCGCGTGTCACCTGGAGGTTCTCCTTCTCCGCGATGCGGTGCAGGATGAAGTTGGTCTTGAGTCGATGCGCGGCGACTCCGCCCGCGACGCGAACGAGCTCCTCTTCCTTTTCCTTCAGTGCTTCATCCGGCACTCCCCGTTCGCGATTGCGTTGCACCATCTCGGCGAGCGTGTGGCGCGTTTCGTTCTTAAGCAAATTGGGTGGCAGCTCGAATTGGATCCGGTCGCTCAGGAATTTGATCACCTGCGATTCCCGCGCGCGTTCCATCTCGTGTTCCTTCTCGTGTTCGATCTGGTGCGCGAGCGCGTGACGCAGATCGGCCAGCGTATTTTCCGGCATCCATTTCGCGGCAAAGGCGTCGTCGAGCGCCGGCAAAACGCGCTCCTTCAGTTCCTTCAGCGTCACTTCATACTCGGCCTTTTTTCCGGCCAGTTCAGCAACCGCGAAGTCGGCCGGGAATTCAACCTTGATTGTCCGGGTCTCGTTAGGCTTCTGCCCGATCATCTGTTCGGTAAAACCCGGGAGAAAGCCATCGACCACCAGCCGGAGCCAGAACTTTTTCCCGCCTTGCAGGTTCCTGCTCGCATTCGGTGCGATCTCCGCGATCGGCTTCCCATCGATCGTTCCCGCGAAATCGATCACTGCGAAATCTTCCAACTCGACCCCCCGCTCCGGTAGGTTGACGAAGTCGGCTGATTGCTCGCGCAGCCTCTCCACCGCCGCGTCGATCTCCGCCTCGCTGACCTTTGTCTCCGGCAGTTGCAGCGGAATCCCCTTGTAATCGGGCAGCTCGAATTCCGGCGCGGTCACGACCGTGGCACGGAAACGCATCGAACGATCGTCACCAAATTCAACATCCTCCAGATGCGTGAGGGAAACGACCCGCAGATTCTTCTCCGCGATCGCCTCATGGTAACTTTTCGAGACGAGTTTCTTCGTCAGCTCATCCTGAATGTCCTTGCGGAATTTCGCCTCGATCACGCGGCGCGGCGCCTTTCCCGGGCGATATCCCGGGATGCGAGCCTGGGCCGCGAAGCTGCTGGCAATCGCGTCCCACTCTTTCGAAACCTGCTCGGGTGGCAGTTCGATCTTCAGCAGGGCAACGCAATGCGGTTGCTTTTCGACCTCGACCTTCATCAAGGTTTCATGTTAAGAGCGCGGCGGATGCTTCGCAAACTGGCCGCCGTCTGCATACGCGCGGCGTCTTTGCTTGCAGCTATTACACCACCCGCGCGCCGCGAATGAAGACCGCGCTTGTTTGCGGCAGCCCAAACCAGTAGGCGATTTCCCGGTAGTCGGCGCAGTCGAAGATCGCGAAATCCCCCAACTTTCCGACCTCGAGTGACCCGATCTTCTCGCCGCGTCCGAGGCTGTAGGCGGCATTGATCGTCGTCGCACTAATTCCTTCGGCCGGCTTCATCTTCATCTGCGTCGCGGCGAGTGAAAGGATCATCGGTATCGATGGTGTCGGTGACGAACCCGGATTGAAATCAGTCGCCAGCACGACTGCGAGGCCGGCCTCGATCATGACGCGGGCTTTCGGGAAACGCGTCTTCCCGAGCGCATAGACTGAAGCCGGCAACAGCACCGGCTGCACGCCAGCCTCGACCAAGGCGAGGATTTCCGCATCGTTAGTCTGCTCGAGGTGATCCGCCGTCGCCGCTCGCAAACGCGCCGCCAAAAAAGCTCCGCCTGTGTTCGTTAGCTGGTCGACATGCATCCGCAGCCGCAGTCCATGCTCTTGTGCGGCACGCAGGATTTTCTCCGTTTCTCCGAGATCGAAATACCCGCGTTCGCAAAAGATGTCACAATATTCGGCCAGGCCTTCCTCCGCCACTGCCGGCAGCATTTCCAACATCACGAGCGCCACATATTGCTCGGGAGCGCCGGAAAACTCCTCGGGGATGGCATGCGCGCCGAGAAAAGTCGGAACAAATTCGATCGGCGTCGTCGCATTCAGTCGCCGGATAACACGAAGAATTTTCAGCTCATCATCGAGCGACAAGCCATAGCCGGACTTCGCTTCCATCGTCGTCGTGCCGCAGCGGAGAAACCAATTCGCGCGCTTCTGCGCGAGCCCGAGCAGTTCGCTCTCGCTCGCCGCGCGCGTCTTTCCTACCGTCGAGCGGATGCCTCCGCCACTCGCCGCGATCTCTTCGTAAGTCGCGCCCCGAGCGCGCAGCTCGAACTCATCCACTCGATCGCCGCCGAAGACCGGGTGAGCATGAGCATCGACGAATCCCGGCAGCACGATTTGATTGCGCGCTTCGACGACCTCGATGTCGTTAGGCAATTTGGCCGCGATTTCGTCCGTGGATCCAACGGCTGCAATCACGCCGTCGCGGACCAGCATGCCGCCGTCTTCGACGATTGAAAGCTCAAGCAGTTCTCGACCGACGCGCGGCCGCTTCGGACCGGCGAGAGTGATCAACTGAGCCGCGTGCAGGATGGCGATGGAATTCACGGAACTCAATCTGCCGTTATCTGTCACCCGGTCGAAAATCGGCGCTAAAGCTTGCCCTCGACCACCTGCCGCGCGGCATGAAAGCGCTCCTGGGAATCGGCCATCAGCGTCTCCATTCTTTGCTGCAGAGACCCCTTCGCTTTTTCGTCCTTCAGCCCGGAAAGATTGATTCGCACATTCATCGCCGCGCCTTCGATACAAGCGCGGATCGCGAGCAGTCCCACGCCGATATCCGAGATCGAGGCCGGATTGCCTTTTTCCGCCATCGCGGCCAGCAGGTCGTAGGAACGGCCCGCAGTCTCCATCACGCGAAGCGGAATTTC
>DASXDC010000167.1:0-4772 GCA_036490855.1 Chthoniobacterales bacterium | reverse complement strand
TTGCCGAAGCGAAGTCGGTCCTCAGGCAATTTGCCCGTTTCACCGAAACGATGCCCGAGGAGTTGACCGTCTGGATGGTGACGCGAAAGGCGCCGCCTTTGCCCTTCCTCGAAACGGAAGTGCACGGAAAGGAAATCGTCGTCCTCGCCTCTTTTATGCGGGCGATCCCGCGGAAGGCGAGAAAGCGATCGCGCCGCTCCGAAATTTTGGCAGCATGCTCGGCGAACATGTCGGGTCGCAACCTTACGTCGCCTGGCAGCAGGCCTTCGATCCTCTCCTCGCCCGCGGCGCACGGAGCTACTGGAAGTCGCACAACTTCACCATCCTGAGCGAGGGCGCGCTCGACGCCATCATCGAATATGCTAGCAAACTGCCCTCGCCCCACTGCGATATTTTCATCGCCTCGATCGGGGTCGCCACTGCCCGGGTCGCGTCCGACTCCATGGCCTACTCGAGCCGCGACGCACGCTACGTCATGAATGTCCATGGTCGTTGGGAGACTCAGGCAGAGGACGCCGCAGTCATTTCTTGGGCACGGGAGTTCTTTGCTCGCTCGAAACCATTCGCGAGCGAGGGCGCTTACGTTAATTTCTTGACCGAAGACGAAACCGACCGCATCACTTCGGTCTACGGTCCGCTTTATCAGCGTCTGGTTGAGCTGAAGAAAAAATACGACCCGACAAATTTCTTTCGGATGAATCAAAACATCCGCCCATCGTAGGTGGCGCGGTCATCCAGTGAACTGCGAGCTCCAAGCTGATGTCGCGGACGACGCGGCGGGAATCGACGGAGTATTCGAGACGACGAAAATTGGGCCTTGCGGGCGACTTGATTTCGGTGGCGTTCGGGCAATTCTCGAAGCGTGCAATCAAAATTTCGGGCGGAAGGCTCCTGCGCGGAAGAGGGCGCGCGATTTCTTCGCAAGTTGGTCTTTGTCATTCTTCTCTCGTGGTTCGCCATTCTCGGCTCGGGCTGCGCGAACGATGCGTTTCTGCCTCCGCCGGAAGTAGGCCCTTACGGTGAGCAGCAACCGGAGGACACGTCGCCCGAGCCGCTCCAGCCTCCGCCTGAGCTTTAAAGACAACCGAGCAATCGATGCTTTCGCGGTCGCCAAGTTGCAGCTCCGCGTCGTGCTGCGGCCGCGAGTCGACGGAAATTCTTCAAGTGTTCGTCTTTAAATCAGAAGGTGCGTTTCCAGAACCGTCGAAGGCTCTAATCAGTTCGGACGAAGCCTGCGCATAGCCGAGATCGTGCCGCCACCGCGGGCCCTCACTGATACAGTGCGTTTCGGCGCGACCGTCACAGTGCGCGAGCCGAGCATTTGAGGAATCGACTTACCGAATCGTTGGCGCAGACGAGACAGATTTCGATCGCAGCTGGGTGAGCTGGGAGTCGCCCATCGCGCGCGCCCTCCTCAACGCGCGGCGCGGCGAGCGCGTGCTCCTCAGTTTTCCATCGGGAGAAGAGGAACTCGGACTCATACCGGTAACTTAAGAATAGCGGGCGCGCGGAGCGCAAGCGAGTTTCGCATCGACATCAGCCCGATGTCTCTCTCCAATCGCGCGATGAGTCGCTTCTTGGTTGCGATTGCCCTCTTAGGTTCGGTGATGGATGTGTCCGCCCAGAGAGAGACATACGATGTCCTGATCAAGAACGGCACGGTCTACGACGGCTCGGCGGGAGAGGGACGGCAGGCCGACGTCGCGCTGCGCGGCGATCGGATCGCGGCGGTCGGCGATCTCGCCCAGAGCAAAGCCGGCCTAACGATCGATGCGAAAGGGCTGGCGGTCGCGCCGGGCTTCATCAATATGCTTTCCTGGTCGACCGATTCGCTCATCGCCGATGGCCATTCGCAAAGCGAGATCCGGCAAGGCGTCACGACTGAGGTGATGGGCGAAGGCGAGTCAATGGGGCCGGTAAACGATCGTGTGCGCGAGAAAATGCTGCGCGATCAGAAAGACATTCATTATCCGATCAGCTGGAGGACGCTCGCTGGCTACCTGCGATTTCTCGAGAAACGCGGCGTCTCCTGCAACGTCGCGTCGTTTCTCGGGGCGACCACGGTTCGCGAATATGTGATCGGCTTTGAAGATAAAGATCCGACGCCGGCGCAGCTCGACGAAATGCGCGATCTCGTTAGGCAAGAGATGGAAGCAGGCGCGCTCGGGATTGGCACTTCGCTGATCTATCCACCGGCTTTCTACGCCAAAACACCGGAGTTGATCGAACTTTGCAAAGTCGCGGCGAAGTATCAGGGCAAATACATTTCACATCTGCGGAGCGAAGGGAATCATCTCCTCCAGGCGCTCGACGAGCTGATCACGATCAGTCGCGAGGCAAGAATTCCGGCGGAGGTTTACCACATCAAGGCAGCAGGGACCTCAAACTGGCCGAAGCTCGATCCGCTTCTCGCCAAGATCGAAAAAGCGCGAAAAGAAGGGCTTAAGATCACCGCCGATATGTATGCCTACACCGCGGCCGGAACCGGGCTAGATGCCTGTCTCCCACCGTGGACGGAGGATGGCGGTTATCCTGCGCTTTTCCAACGCCTGCGTGATCCGGCGCAGCGCCTGAAGATCGCCGCGGAGGTGAAAACGCCGAGTGATTCCTGGGAGAATTATTATCTCGCTGCCGGCTCGCCCGATCGAATTCTGCTCGTCGGGTTCAAGTCGGAAAAACTGAAGCCGTTGACCGGAAAATCGCTCGCCGACGTGGCAAAGATGCGTGACCGGGATCCGATCGAAACACTCATGGATCTGATCGCGGAAGATGAGTCACGGATCGACACGGTTTACTTCGTCATGTCGGAGGAAAACGTGCGAAAGAAGATGGCGACACCGTGGATCTCGTTTGGCTCCGATGAAGCATCGCAAGCGCCGGAGGGCGTCTTCCTCAAATCGCATCCGCACCCGCGCGCCTACGGGAATTTCGCGCGCGTCCTCGGCAAATATGTTCGCGAGGAAAAAGTGATGTCGTTAGGTGAAGCTGTCCGCCGCCTGAGCGCGCTGCCGGCGACGAATCTCGGGCTCGATCATCGCGGCTTCCTCAAGGAAGGAATGTTCGCCGATATCGTGGTCTTCGATCCGGCGACAATCGCCGGCCGCGCCACCTTCGCCGATCCGCACCAATATGCGGTCGGGATGAAAGCTGTTTTCGTGAACGGCCAACAGGTCTTGAAGGACGGCGAACACACTGGCGCCACGCCCGGTCGGGCGCTGTGGGGCCCAGGAAAAGTCGCGACCGTAGCGACTACTGATTGAGCGCGAAAACTTCGAAGAGTGCGACGCCGGTGCCGCCTGTCGCCCCGCGTACAATCGCGGAGTACGCACCGGGCGTGAGCGTGGTGAGGATGGCTGCTTCTCGAGGGTCCGAGGGAGCCAGTCCGGTATTGGTAATGTCGGCCGCCTGACTTTCCTGCCAGTTGTCATTAGAGACGAGCAACGTGCCGTAGCCATCGTAGAGATCGAGATGCGGATCGAGCAGCGTATTCGTCACTCCGGCCGCAGCCAGCGACGGTCCAATGCCGCGGATGATGACGGGCGTAGCGGCCGATCCGCCCAGTATGAAACCGCCAATCATGACGTTGTCGCCTGTTTCCACGCGGCTGCGCGTGGAGATATTTGCGACCCGGCCCGTCGGCGCATCGAGATCATAGACTTCGACTAGCGCAACACCGGTTGTCCCGCCTTGTCCCGTGACAATGGCGCTATAGGCGCCCGGAGCCAGCGCAACGACCAGACCTGCTTCTCGCGTGTCGGCCGGTGCGAGACCATACGAACTGATCTGTTCGCCCGGTACATTCCATGAATCATTCGTCGCCACGACCTTGCCGGTAGGGTCGATGATCTGCAAAACGGGATCGTTCAGTGCGCCAGTCACGCCGGCGGCGGCTAACGATGGACCGATCGCTCGCACCGCGACTGTTTTCGGTACGATACCATCGACGATGAAGCCGCCGATCATGACGTTCTCACCCGTCTGGACGTAGGTACGGCTGGAAATATTCGCGAGCACCGCCTGCGGGATGACGCGAGTCGCGCCGACGGTGTAGGAGAGCGGTTGGGAAAACCCGCTCTCTCCGCCGGCGGTATTATAGGCGGTGACGGCGAAGGCGTAGGTCACGCCGGTCGCTAGACTATTAATGGTAGCGGAGGGCGAAGTGACTTGCACCGAGCTGCTATAAGGTGCGGCAACGGTGCCGTAATAAACACGGTAACCGGCGAGATCAGACTCCGAATTGGCATTCCAATAGAGGGTGAGCGCGGCCGCCTGGACTTTGGGAAAAAAGAGCGGCACCAGGCAAAGAGTGAGAAGAAGAGCGCGGATAGCCTTTAGATTCAATGCATTCACTAGAATTACCATAGCAGGACGCGTGCCGAAGATTGAGACGGATTGGGGTCGTCATGTCGAAAAGTCGCGTCGACGCAGAGATCGGGTCGGAAGGCAAATAACGCGATCTCAATGTAGGAATCACCGCGGCGCTCAAAGAGCCATCCGCATTCCAACTGCGGATGGCATTCACAGTGGCCCGGCCAACGAAGTTACCACGTAAACGAGCTGACCAATCTTCGCTGGGGCTGGCACGAACATCGCGCAGCGGGCGATGGATTGCGGAGACGCAGAGCGCATCCTGCTCTTCTAGCACGTGGCGAAAGCAGCGTGCAGCGGATCGGCAATCGCATTTGCGTCAACGAAAACGATCATCAATGCCCGGACCGAGACACATCTTGGGCGCAGGTTACGATCGAAATCGGTGGGATGTCGTTGCTATC
>DASXDC010000166.1:0-8479 GCA_036490855.1 Chthoniobacterales bacterium | reverse complement strand
AGGACGTCGAAGATGAATTCCGGCCGGGTCGTACCGCAGGAGGGACAGGCGCCGAGATCGGCGCCGAATTGGTGCTGATGCTCCGCTTCCGCGAAGTAGCGCAGCATATCAGTCGGCGTGCCGAAGAAGACGAGCCGTCCGCCCTTATCGAGCAGGATCGCCTTGTGAAACATCTGGAAAATCTTCGAGCTCGGCTGGTGAATCGTGACGACGATGATCTTGTTGTGCGCCATGCCGCGGATGATCTCGATGACGTGCTCGGAATCTTTCGAGGAGAGCCCCGAGGTCGGTTCGTCGAAGAGATAAACGTCGGCCGAGCCAATCATATCGAGGCCGATGTTGAGTCGTTTGCGCTCGCCGCCGCTGAGCGTTTTTTTTACCGGGCTGCCGACGATGCTGTCGCGCCGTTCGCTCAAACCGAGCTCGATTAATTTGCCTTCCAGCCGCCGGGTGCGGTCGCGCCGCGAGAGGTGCGGCGAGCGGATGGCGGCGGCGAATTGCAGATTCTCGCCGATCGTTAGGTGCTCATCGAACGCGTCGTCCTGCGGAATGTAACTGACGTAGCGTTTGAGCGCATCGAGATTCGGATAAAGCGACTGGCCATTGAGCAAAATCTCACCGCGCGATGGTTGCTGCTGACCGCCGAGGACGCGGAGGAGCGTGCTCTTGCCCGAGCCGCTCGCGCCCATCACACAGACGAGCTCACCCCGATTGAGGGCGAAGCTGATCCCCTCGAGCGCGACTTCGCTGTTGCTGAAGCGATAGTTGACGTCCACCACTTCGAGGCTGCGAATGATGTTTCGCTCTTCCTCAATGATCCGCTCGGAAAAATCGCAGCGGAGGAATTGTCCGACATCGATCCGGATCGTGTCGCCGTCGACCAGCGGCGCGGTTGTGCGCACCGCGACCTCGCCGACCATGATCGGCCGGTCGGCTTCCAGCACTTCGAGAACGCCGACCCGCTTGTCGTAATCGCAGGAGATCTTCAGGAGCACGTCGCCCGCCGTCCCGGGGGAGAGCAGAATGTCGTCCTCTTCGAGAAGACTGGGATTATTCGAGACGAGATATTCGGATTTCGAAGCCTTGAGTTGAAAGCGTCCGCCTAACGCCCGCGCCCGCCGGCGCAGATCGAAGAGATCCAGCTCGGTGTCGTTATGAAAAATGACCCGATCGTCGAGCGAGGCTTCGACTTCGGTATTGGCTCGGAGTTTCACCTCGTTGAGCGTCGCCTTCACATCGCGCAACGCTTTCACTTTCACCTTCAATCCGAAGGTCACCTCGAGAGAACTTTCGCGGGTGCGCGAGCGTTCTAGCTCGACTTCGTCGGAGTCCTTGTTCACTCGCACGTAGATTTGCGGGAGCGAGACGTTCTTTTTTGCGTTGAAATAATTCGCCAGATCCTGAAACGAGAGCACGTAATCACCGACCAAAATGCGCTGTCCCGGATAGATGCGGCAGAAACCGCCGCGAACGAGCGGCCGTCCGCGCACCGAGACCGCCTGGGAGCTGTAGTTCTTGAGCAGGATCAGGTCGTGGTAGCGAAAAGCGAGGAGGCGGTCGCTCCCGGAAAGGCTTTTCAGCACGACATCGGAGCGCCCGTTCGGCCCGAACGAAATCGCCTCCAGCGGTGAGGCGCCGCGCTGATAAACCTGCTGGTCGGAATCCTCCGAGGCGTTGAGCTGATAAACGATGTCGATCGCCTGCGCCGCCATCCCGAGTTGCGACATGAAAGAATAAAAGGCAACGACCTGTTCCTGCTTTAGTCCTGCCTGTGAGATCAGGTCGTAGAGCTGCACGCCGAGCATGATTTTGCGATCGGCGCTGAGCGACGCGGCCAGCTTTTGCGCCATCGCGGAGAGATCCTGCTGCTCGTAGAGCGCCTGGCGAAATAGCATCCGCAGCTCCGAGTAGACCGCCTCGGGATAATCGTAACGCAGGAAACCGAGGCTGGAGTCGATCTCTTCCTCGAGCAAAACACCGTCGGCTTTGGAAAAACTCGCCAGGACTTGGATGAGCAAGGGAAGGAGATTTGGACCCTCCGCCACGCTGCGCGGTTTGCGCATCGCCCGCCGCATCCAGAGCCGGCCGCGCCTTCGCAAACGGTAGGCGAACGGAGTCACCTTCTGCACGGCGCGGTCGAACTTATCGGCAAGATTGGAAGCGGTGTCGGGCATCAATGAGAAGCAAGGAAAATAAGTGGGGCGGACGAGGCGCGCAACGCGACGGCCCGGCTTCTGCTCTTTTGCAATGGCTCAGGCTTCATGATACTTTTCGCGCTCGTGTCCTTCCCAGCGTAGCATTTTCTATGGCTCAGCCCGAACGTAATTCCCAAAAAGACAATAAGCGGGGAGGCGACCCTAACTTTAATTGGCGCGGGGTCATTCTCTTTGCGATCGCTTTCGCCCTCATCGGCCTCGCCGTGCTTTTCCGCGGCGGCACCGGGTACGGCGCGGAAGAAGACCTCCCTTACAATCGCTTCCTTGAGCTGCTCGCGCACAAGCAGATCGTGAACGATCCCAAGTTTCCGCTCCGGCTCGTGGTCGAGGATGGTCATCCCACGCAGACGATTCGCGGTGCCTATACTCGGCCTGGAGTGGGGAATGCGCCCGCCCAGCAAGTGCCTTTCCGCACAACCGTCTTCCTGAATTTCACCACTGATCTGCAGGAAAAACTCGCCGCCGCCGGTGTCCCGATCACCATTCGCACCGAGTCGAATGTGCTCGCCCAGGCGCTGCTTGGCTTTGTCCCGATCGCGGCCTTTCTGCTCATTCTCTATTTCCTTTTCCGGCAGCAGATCCGGATGGCAGGCAAAGGCGCGCTCAACTTCGGCAAATCGAAGGCGCGGATGCTGGCGCGCGACAAAAACAAAATCACCTTCCGCGATGTTGCTGGCGTTGAAGAGGCAAAGGATGAAGTGCAGGAGCTGGTCGAGTTTCTGCGCGATCCGAAAAAGTTTCAGAAGTTAGGCGGCCGAATTCCGAAAGGCGTTCTCCTCGTCGGCCCTCCGGGAACAGGTAAAACATTGCTCGCCCGCGCGATCGCCGGCGAAGCGGACGTGCCCTTCTTTTCCATCAGCGGCTCCGACTTTGTCGAGATGTTTGTCGGCGTCGGCGCGAGCCGGGTGCGCGACATGTTTGAGCAGGGCAAGAAGTCCGCGCCCTGCATCATTTTCATCGACGAAATCGACGCTGTCGGCCGCCATCGCGGTCACGGAGTCGGCGGCGGCCACGACGAACGCGAGCAAACACTCAACGCGCTCCTCGTCGAGATGGACGGCTTTGATACTCAGGAAGGGGTCATCATCATCGCCGCGACAAACCGGCCCGACGTCCTTGATCCTGCGCTCTTGCGCCCCGGCCGTTTCGATCGCCAGATCACAGTCAACCTCCCCGACGTGAAAGGCCGCGAAGAAATCCTGCGCGTCCATTCGAAGAAAGTGAAACTGGCGGAAGGCGTCGATCTCGCGGTTGTCGCTCGCGGCACCCCGGGCTATTCCGGCGCCGAGCTGGCGAACGTGATCAACGAAGCCGCGCTCCTCGCCGCGCGGCGCGGACTTAAAGGCATCACTCTTGCCGAGCTCGAAGAAGCGCGCGACAAAGTCCGCTGGGGCAAGGAACGCCGCAGTCTCGCCTTAAGCGAAAAGGAAAAAACCAACACCGCTTATCACGAAGCCGGCCATGCCCTCTTGCTGGAAATGCTCGAGCACACCGAGCCATTGCATAAGGTGACGATCATTCCTCGCGGGCCGTCGTTAGGCTCGACCATGTGGCTCCCGCTCGAGGATAAATACACTCAACGTCGCAATGAACTGCTCGACGATCTCGTCGTCAGCATGGGCGGCCGGGTCGCGGAAGAAATCGTTTTCGGCGACGTCACGAGCGGCGCCCGCGGCGACATTCAAATGGCCACGCGTCTCGCTCGCAAGATGGTTTGCGAGTGGGGGATGAGCGAAAAGATGGGCATGGTCGAGTATGGCGAACACGAGGACTACGTTTTCCTCGGCCGCGACATCTCGCGCTCGCGAGATTACAGCGAAGCGACGGCTGAGCAGATCGATACCGAAGTGCGCAAACTGGTCGACGACGCTTACAGACGGGCGAAGGAAATTCTGATCTCGAACCGTGAAAAGCTCGAGGTGATCGCGAAGTTACTGCTCGAGTTTGAAACTCTCGACGGCGTTCAGATTCGTGAAGTCATCGAGCACGGCCGGATGCTCAATCCACCGCCCAGCCCGCCGCCGCGTTCCGGTCCCAAGCTGTCTCCGGAAAAGCCGCCCAAGCAGGTTGTCGTGGCGCCGGATGTTGCGCCACCGCTCGGAGGTGGATTGAGCGGCGCGCCAGCTTAAGCGGGAGGCTCGCTTTACTCGCGGCGCTGTCTCTCGACCAGCGTCTTGAGCTGGCGTTCCATCGACTTAAAGGCGTCGTTGATCACCTTGCTCAGCGGTTCGTGCATCTCGTGCACGGCCGGTTTCTCATCCACCACCAGCTCGTGCCCGGGCGGGACCGTGAGATCGATCCGGACCCGAAAGGGATTACCCGAATGTTGCGCATGATTCGGGTGTTCCACCACCACGTCGCAGCGGCTGATGTGATCGCAAAAACGATCGAGCCGCAGTGCCTTGTTGCGAATCAGTTCGTCAAGCTGATCCGATTTCTCGACTCCTCGATACGAAATTTCGACCGGCAATTGCATCAGGAAAGATAAGTCAGAAATCAGAGCGGCTGAAGCGAGCGGAAATGTGTCGACAACTTCGCCGGCTCGACCTTCACCAGGTCGGAGCTGACGTGCTCGACGACGCGATCGCGGATCGGCGGCGGGAGCAGCTCGGTCACGCTGCTGTGAATGGAGGAGGGGGCGGCGAAGGACCAACCTTCGACCGCTTCACGCCTCACGACCTCAGCGATGTGATCGGCCAGCTGCCTGCAAATGCGCCGGTCGGTTTCCGCGTCGAGCGCGGTTCGTTCCGCGATGGAATTGGCGTGGCGGCCGTTACCGTCGCTCACCGGGAAACGCCCCGCCTGGTCGGTCAGCTTGTCATCATAACGCCCATGTGCGTCGGTAATATCAAAGGCTTGCACCAGTTGGAGGCTGGCTCCGCGAGTCGGAGTTTCGTTGACTCGGTAGGCTTTGATTCCGCCGCGGTCGGCGACGACGATAAGAGAAGTCGGTGTCATGCTCACAATCTAAACTTCGTGTCTCGCGGCGCTTCTGCGCTCACTCTTTGGCCGGTTTGACGTCGGCCGGAGCGGTCGTTTCCGGCTCTTCCTTGGCCGGTTCTTCGCTGCGCGGCGCGGCGCCGTGCGGAGCTTCGAATTGCCGCTTCTTCCACGACTCGTGACGCGCCTGTGCGGTCGAGCCGGTGACGAGCTTGAGCAGCATCGTGGCGCGACCCTTGATCTCCGCCTCGTCTCCCGAGAGATGGTCTGGCGGCTCCTGGCAAAAGCCGTCGGCCGAAGCGGTGTCGAGCACGAGCTGCCACTTCACATTCTCCTGCCCGGGCAGGACGAACTGGAGCGGCTCGTGATGCGCGTTGATCAAAAGGAGGAAGGTATTATCGCGGATCGGCTCGCCCTCAAAAGTCTGGACGTCGATCGTGTCGCCGCTCAGCAGCACCCCGAGGCAGCGGACGAAAGGCGAATTCCATTCCTCGTCGCTCATTTCGTTTCCGCCGGGGTTGAACCACATCACGTCGCGAATCTCCGAGCCGCGGATCCGCCGGCCCTGGAAGAATTTCGGGCGCCGGAAAACCGGATGCTCGCGTCGGAGCCGGATGAGCCTTTTCGTGAATTCGAGGAGCGCCTTTTGCTCGTCGTTCAGGTTCCAATGGAGCCAGCTGATCTCGTTATCCTGGCAATAGGCGTTGTTGTTCCCCTTCTGCGTGCGGGCCCATTCGTCGCCCGCCGTGATCATCGGCACGCCCTGCGAGAGGAGGAGCGTGGTGAGGAGGTTGCGGCGCTGCTGGAGGCGGAGCTGGTTGATCTTTGGATCGTCGGTCGGGCCTTCCGCGCCGTGATTCCAGGAATGGTTATTGTTGTCGCCGTCGCGATTGTCCTCGCCGTTCGCCTCGTTGTGCTTGTCGTTGTAGCTCACGAGATCGTTGAGGGTGAAACCATCGTGCGCGGTGATGAAATTGATGCTCGCGTAGGGGCGCCGGCCGCTGTGCTGGTAGAGATCGGGGCTGCCCGTTAGCCGATAAGCCAGCTCGCCGATCTTGCCTTCGTCGCCTTTCCAGAAACTGCGCACCGTGTCGCGATACTTCCCGTTCCACTCCGTCCAGAGGACGGGGAAATTGCCCACCTGATAACCGCCTTCGCCCACGTCCCACGGCTCGGCGATCAGCTTCGTCTGCGAGATCACCGGGTCCTGGTGAATGATCTCGAAGAAAGCGTGCAGCTTGTTCACCCCGTTCATGTCGCGCGCCAGGGTTGAGGCGAGATCGAAACGGAAACCATCGACGTGCATGTCGTTCACCCAATAGCGCAGGCTATCCATCACCAACTGGAGCGTGCGCGGGTGGAGCAGATTGAAGGTGTTGCCCGTGCCGGTGAAATCCATGTAGAAGCGCGGATCCTCCGGCAGGAGGCGGTAGTAAGCCTGGTTATCGATCCCGCGGAAGCTGAGCGTCGGCCCGAGATGATTGCCTTCCGCGGTGTGGTTGTAGACAACGTCGAGGATCACCTCCAACCCGGCGGCGTGGAGATTGCGCACCATCGTCTTGAACTCTGTCACCTGTCCTCCGGTCGCGCCGCTCGAGGAATACTTCGAGTCGGGCGCGAAAAAGCCGAGCGTGTTGTAGCCCCAGTAGTTCGTTAGTCCACGATCGACCAGCGCCTTGTCGTTGATGTGATGATGGACCGGGAGCAGCTCGATCGCCGTCACCCCGAGCTCCTTCAGATACTCGATCGACGCCGGGCTCCCGACGCCCGCATAGCTGCCGCGCATTTCCTCCGGCACCTTTTCATTCAGCTTCGTGAAACCCTTCGCATGCATCTCGTAGATGACCGAGCTGTGGAGCGGGACGCGCGGCCCGCGGTCATCGCCCCAGTCGAATTCGTTATCGATCACGACCGCCTTCGGCATCCCCCAGGCGTCATCGCGAAAGTCGCGCGTCAGGTCGTCCGCAGGCCCGCCGACGACGTAGCCAAACATTTCATCCGCCCAATTGATCCGGCCCGAGATCGCCTTCGCATAGGGATCGATCAGCAGCTTGGAACTATTGAAGCGCGTCCCGCGTTCCGGATCGTAGGGCCCGAAAACGCGGAAGCCGTAGAGCTGCCCCGGTTTCACATCCGGCAAAAAAATATGCCAGACCTGGTCGGTATGCTCCGTCATCGGGATGCGGATATTTTCCTGCCTCGCATCGGGCGAATCGAAGAGGCAGAGATCGACCGAGGCAGCGGTCTCAGAAAAGACGGCGAAATTAACGCCGTTCCCGAGCCAGGTCGCACCGAGAGGATAAGGATAACCGAGCCAAACTTTAACAGGAGTCATAAATGCGGAGCGTGTCTATCCCATTCGGCGCCCGGGCATGCAAGGGACGTTGCCAGCTGCGCGGGAAAGAGGGCTCAAAACGCCAAATCGCATATACGATCGCGGCGCGCCTTGTATCCATCGGCGGACGTTTTACAGGAATCGCCGCGGATTGCGCATACTCCTCCAGACGATCCATGTAGATCATCGCGCGTTAGGCATGAATCGCGCAACCTTTGGCATTTGATCGCTTGATTGGCGGGTAATCGGCGGACGATTGGTGGTAAACCATCCGGCGTTTCCCATGGATCAGCGGACCTTTTGTATACGGGCCCAGCGTTCGTCGCCATTGGTACTGGAACGGATATACGATCCAGCGCGCCGGATATCCGGTTTGGAAAGTTTTGTGTCCTTCGGGCCGGGATTTGCCCAAATCGCGGATCGCTTTGCATCCAATCGGAAAAGTTTTGCCTCCGTTCCCGCAAGTCGCATATCCGGCGCCCGACGCCGTGCATGCAATTCCAAAACCTGGATGCACGATCCGCCGCGACAGGCATCCGTTCCCGGACAACGCACATTCGAAGCGCAAAGATGGAAGCGCGACGCCGCTACTTTTGCCTACGAAATGGAGCTAGGCGCTAACAGTCCTTAACCCCAGACTTCCCGGAAGAGGCGATTGAAGTTTCCGCCCAGGATTTTCCCGATCTGGCTGTCCGAGTGTCCGCGTTTGCTGAGCAGGCCGGCCAGCTTCTCGAAGCGTCGCGGCGTGTTCAGATCCGGTACGAAGGTAAACGCGTCGGCGCGTTCGCCTGGGGCGGCGATTCCGAGTTTGCGGCGCTCCGCCATTTCCTCGACGAAGGCCTGGCGATATTCCGGCGTCACCTGCACCGGTGAAATCGTGCCGTCGGTTCCGATGCCGACGTGATCTTCGCCGCAAATTTGCAGGGCGTGCTCGAGATGACGAATCACGTCTTCCGCCATCTGCTGGCCGCTCGTGCGCAGATAGGGC
>DASXDC010000165.1:0-1763 GCA_036490855.1 Chthoniobacterales bacterium | reverse complement strand
ATGGCCGATCTCGCCCTCGAAATGATCGGCCGCGAATTGCGCCGTCTCTTCCAAACGCTGCGGCCATTTCCGGGTTGCTGCGGCTCAAGCCGCGCGTGTTCGTCATCGAAAGACCGGGCGACGGATCGTCGGTGATCGCCTTCAACCTCGAAGTCATCAGTTGGGGCGGAAGGTAATCTTGGCGCTTCACGTCGACCTTGTCCGCGGTTTTTTTTGCCTAACGACCGCGATTAACATTCGGATCCGCAAAGTTCACGCTGCGCCTGCCGGAAGATCGAATCCCACCAGGCCGCCATTCGATCTTCGCCGGCTCCTTGCGACGAGTGCGCCCACCAAGAGAAACGAGACGAGAATGCCCGCGGAGACGCGCCTAACGATGACCGCACCGGAAATATTTCTTGAGGAGCGCATCGACCGAAAACGCGCCTGGCCCGCAAACAAAGACGATGACGACGGCGAAGAGAAAAAGGAATTCGTTTGCCGAGGTGAATTTATCGGGATCGCTGAAGATGCTGTGGACCGCGTCCAGATCCGCGGTGAGATAAGCCACCGTGAGCAGAATGATCAGCGGCACCGAAATGAGGCGCGAGGCCAGCCCGAGGAGCAAAAGCAGACCGCCGACGCACTCCACACTCGCGGCGAGGACGGCTTGCGCGTGCGGAAAAGGAATCCCGAGACTGGCGAAGTATTGCGCCGGCTTCTCTAAGTCCGCGAGCTTGCCTTTGCCGGTAAGAAAAAATTCCCAGCCCCAATAAAGCCGGATCAGGAGCAGAACCGGCGAGCGCAGCGCGTTCCCAATCGTGATCAGCCAACCGTAAAGTTTCCGTCCAAAAGAAATCACTTTTTCGGACGGCAAAACCAGCCGAGCGCGGACCAATCGTGGAACCATTCCTGGATTTGCCGCGACCAGTTCACCCCGGTACGCGTCGAAGCCGTGATTGCGCTGACGCAGGATTCCTCCACGCTCTGGCCTTTGGCGAAACCAAGTAGAATGGCGAAGGCTTCCGGCTCCAGCCGCTTGTAGTAAAGCAGGTTCTCGTAGCGATGCACGACGAGATGGACCCGCTCCTTTTTCGGCAGACGCGGCCGCCGTTTCCGGGTCGCGCCTTGCGGCATCGCGTCGGGCGTGTTGCTTGCCTCGCCGCGCAGGCTGTCGGCCTCGCGTTTTTTTATCGCGGCGAAAAACTTATCGACGGCGTAATTCAGTTCCAAAAGTGAAAGGTAGGGCTGGAGGCCGAGACGGAGTTTCGCCGGCGGCGTGTCGAGCAAATCATCTGTCGTGATCGTGGGCCGCGCGGCGTCGTCGAACGCCACCACCTGGGCCCATTCGAAGCGCACCATGTCGAGCGCCAGTTCCTCGTGAGGCGCGATCCATTTCGGCTCCTCCCGAAGGAATTTCTCCAGCCGCTGACCGAGGTTGCGCAGGGTGAAAGATTCAGACGGATATTTCGCGAGATAGGCCGTCGCGAGCTTGATGAATTTGTTCTCGCCAACGATCGCGCGCAGCCCGGGGTAATCGTCGTAAAGACAATCGAGCACGCGAAACCAATAGACCCGGTTGTAAATTTCGAGTCGTTCGAAGCTCGTTAGGCGGTCGTTAGGCCTGATGAAACTCTCCGCCACTGCGCTCGTCCTGCCGCCATCGGTCCAGCGTTTCTGCATTCCGTCGCGCGCATCGAGCGGGCGGAAAACCGCCGTCGCCATCAGGGTTTGCAGCTCCTTCAACTGCGCGCGAGAGCCGACTGGATTCTCGTTAGGCGGTG
>DASXDC010000164.1:0-2985 GCA_036490855.1 Chthoniobacterales bacterium | reverse complement strand
CTCCTGCCTTACCTGACGCTGGCTTAGTCGTTAGGCGGGCGCGGCGCGGTCTTCTTCGTCTCGATGTAGAGGACGATGAAGGTCGCGGCCAACCAGGGCCGGAGGATGGCGTGGCAGAGGCTGCTCAGCAAAGTCGTTAGGCCGGAAAGCCAGTCCGGCGCGCTCGAGGTCGCCATCGTCTGGAGGAGAGCGGCCGCCTGCTCCACGCTCGTGATCCCGCGCAGCCGGAAGATCATGAAGGGCGCCTCGATCGCGACGTTGACCGCGATGATAACGAGCAAATAAAGCGAGGCGATGAGCGCGCCGCGATAGAGCGGCCGTTGCATCCGCGGGAGCGCGCTCCCGCTCCGGGCCAGCTCCTTGCTTTCGCGCAGGGCGTCGATCGATTCCTTGCCGGCAAGCGCGCCGGCCTGTTGCCAGAAGAGGAAGTTAATGAAGAGCCGCGCCACCATGTAGGCGGTGAAGATGAGGAGGAGGAACATGATGGCGAGCGAGCTCAGGTCCATCGCGCCGGCGGCGAGCGATAAGGCCACGAGGAGGGGGATGACCGTCCAGAGAAAATAACTGCCGTAAACGAGCAGCCCGAGGACGAGCATGCGCGTCCAGAGCGCCTTGGCCCGGCCGAGCACATCGCGCAGGGTTGGGTCGCGCCCGGCGGAAAGATCGGCCGCCAGCAATTGCAGCCCGGCGAGGGAAAACGGCCACGCGATCACGAGCAGCGCGAGCATGAGGAAGACGAGCGCCGCGCATCCGATGACGAGCGGACTTGGGCTGCCTTGTTTCGGGATCTCGAGATAAGGGGCCGCGAGCTGGAGGACACAAGCCGGTCCCGAAACGAGAAGGGCGAGGACGAAGAAGCGCCCGAAACCCTGCCGGTAAACCCGCCAGCCGCGTCCGAAGATTTCCCCGAGCCCCGCTGGCCTAACGACCGGGGGCGGCAACGGCGGCGCCTCCGGCGATTCCAGCTCGTCGGTGAAGATTTCCGGCAATTCCCCGGCGGGAATCCAGCGCTCGCTCTCCGGTTCGCGCAGTTCGTTCTCGCGAATGAGGCGGCCTTCGCGCCGCCACTCCCGCAATTCCTCGACCCCGACCGGGCCGTATTCCCTGCCCTGGACGCGCACGATCCATAGTTCCGCCATTGCCCTCACTAAACTGCGATTCGGGACAAACACTAGGGCGGGTGATTCAAAGGGCCGGGATGACAGCCGGCGCGCGGGCCGATATTATAGCGGTGTGAGACTGCTGCTCGTCGACGGCCACTACTACGTTTACCGCTCCTATTTCGCGATCCTCCATCTTTCTAATTCCAAGGGCGTGCCGACGAACGCGATCTTCGGTTTCACCAAATCGCTCCGGCTGATGTTGAAACATCTCCAGCCGGATTTCGGCGCCGTCGTCTGGGATCGCGGCCTGCCGCAGCGCCGCACCGAGCTGCAGCCGGGATACAAGGAGACGCGCAAGGAGATGCCGCCGCCGATGGTGCCGCAGATCGATTACATCCAGAAATTGATGCCGGCGCTCGGGTTCAGAAATCTCTCCCTGCCCGATACCGAGGCCGATGACCTGATGGGCTGCTATGCGATCAAAGCGGCCGAGCGCGGGATCGAGACGATCCTGGCAACAAACGACAAGGATCTCTATCAGCTCGTCAATTCGAAGGTGAAAATCTACAGCACGGCGAAGGCCGACCTTGCTTCGCCGAAGGACGCCTTTGCATTGTTAGGCGAAGAGGAAGTGAGCGCGAAATGGGAAGTGCCGCCGCCCATGATCGGCGACGTCCTCGCGATCTCGGGCGACGCGGTCGATAATATCCGCGGGATCGGGATCGGGCGGAAATCCGCCGCGAAACTGCTCCGGGAATTCGGCAGCCTCGACGCGCTCCTCGCCGGTCTCGACAAAGTGAAGCTGCCCAAGACGCGGGACAAGATCGAGACGGCGCGGGAACAAATTCTCCAGAACCGCAGGATGGTGGAGCTCGATTGCCACATGCCTTTGCCCGCGGCGATCGACGGGCTGCGGATCACGCCCGATTATCCCCTGCTCCTCGAGGCGCTGGAGGAATGCGAATTCAAATCGCTCCTCCAGGAAGTGCGGGATGAGGCGGCGCGCTCCAGCCGGGTGGTGCAGGGCGAATTGCTCTAGCTCGAGCCGGAGGTGGCCGGGGCGGAAGGAGTTGCCGAAAATTCTTTGAACGCGCCCAAGGAGCCACTGTCTATATGCACTGGTTAAGGCGATTCGGGCGGTGGCACGTTCTCGCATTCGAAGGTTTCTCCGCGTGCCCTGCCCGGATCTTTTTTTTGCGCCTTGTCGCCTCGCCATCTTCCCGCATTGTGCCTTTCGCGGGATGCGGCTGAAGTTCGTCCGCGATCCGAAGCTTGCTCGATGAATTTTACCGCGGAAGACCTGCAACTGATCGATCTCGCTCTCCGGGAAGATATCGGCAGCGGCGACATCACGAGCCAATATTTTGTCGGTGAAAACGAGCGCGCCTCGGCCCGCGCGATCGCGAAGGAACGCGCGATCGTCGCCGGCACGGAAGTGGCCGCGGAAGTTTTTCGCCGCGTCGACTCCAACCTGCGGATGGAGATTGTGCAAAAAGACGGCGCCGTCGTGGCCGGTGGGACAACCGTGCTCGAGATCCGCGGCCGGGCCCGTTCCATCCTCACTGCCGAGCGGGTCGCGTTGAATTTCCTCCAGCGCCTGAGCGGGATCGCGACCCTCACCCATCAATTTGTCGAAGCCTCGGGTGCGAATACCGCCAGGATTCTCGATACCCGGAAGACGACGCCGGGGTTGCGGAGATTTGAAAAGGCGGCCGTCGTCGCCGGCGGCGGAACAAATCATCGTTTCGGCCTCCACGACAGCGTACTGGTGAAGGATAATCATCTTCTCGCGCGGAGCGGCCTGATCCGCCTGCCCGAGGCGATTGAACGCGTGCGCCAGGAGCAGCCCGGGATGAAGATCGAAGTCGAAGCGGATAATCTC
>DASXDC010000163.1:0-10843 GCA_036490855.1 Chthoniobacterales bacterium | reverse complement strand
TCTGACCGGCGCGATGCGCGCGTCGCGGGCGCGCAAGGCCGGCACACTCGATACGCTGCCGCGCACTGAGCACGACATGCCGATCGGCATGGTGGGTCTGATTTCACTGATCTGCCTGATCCCGATCGCGATCCTGTTGTGGCATTTCAGCGTCACCAACGGCCTCGGCGGCGCGATTCTGCCCCTGGTGGTCGGCGGCGTTTTGTTCGTGATCGTGTTGAGCTTTCTCGTTTCAGCGGTGTGCGGCTACATGGCCGGCCTGATCGGATCGAGCAACAGCCCATTGTCGGGCATCGGCATCCTGGTGGTGGTCATCGCGGCGCTCTTGCTGGTGGTGGGCGTGAAGCCTTTCCTGCCCGCCGACGCGGAGAAGGCGCTCGTCGGCTTTGCGCTCTTCATAACCGCGATCGTGTTCGCGGTCGCATCGATCGCGAACAATAACCTGCAGGATCTGAAGACAGGTCAACTAGTCGATGCCACACCGGAGAAGCAGCAATGGGCGCTGGTGATCGGCGTCCTGGCCGGTGCGGTGGTCATTCCGCCGGTGCTGGATCTGCTGCAGCACACTTACGGTTTTCTCGGCGCGCCCGGGGCCGATCCCGCGCGCGCACTGGCCGCCCCACAGGCCGGCCTCATCTCGGCGCTGGCGCAAGGCGTGATCACCGGCAATATCGACTGGAGCCTGATCGGCATCGGCGCGGCCATCGGCGTTGCGATTATCATGTTGGACGAACTGCTGGCGGTGACGAAAAAAGGCCCGCGCCTTCCGCCGTTGGCCGTCGGCCTCGGAATCTACTTGCCGACCTCGACCACGCTCATGGTGGTGGTTGGTGCGCTCGTGGGCGCTTGGTTTGAGGGGCGGGCCAAACGCAGCGCGAATGCCGAAGAGACCAGCCAACTCGGCGTCTTGCTGGCGTCGGGACTGATCGTAGGCGAGAGCCTGCTCGCGGTGATCTTTGCAGCCGTGGTCGCCTTTAGCGGTAACGCACATCCGGTCGCCCTAGTCGGCGACGCGTTTTCGACGCCCTCGATCTGGATCGGCGGCATTGTTTTTGCCGTTCTCGTGATCGGGCTCTATCGCTGGATCCTGCGCACGGGATCGCGGACGGCTCCAGCCGCCTAGTTCGTTAGGCGATGGCGCGTGAGATAGAAATCCGGAGCAAGGCCAGTAAGGATTTACAAAAGATTCTCGAACGCGACGGCAAGCGGATCGCTGCAGCCATCATGGCACTGCATGGCAGAATGAAGGGCGATGTGAAACGGCTGACGAATCTTACTCCGGAATACCGGCTGCGGATCGGCGATTGGCGGGTGCTCTTCGAGGCCGATCGTGACAAGGTCGTGATCTATCGTATCCTGCACCGCCGCGAAGCTTACCGATAACCATGACTGCGCAAATCATCGAGAAGGCCGGGAAAAAAGAGTTCGCCGTCATTCCCTACAAAGAATATGTGCGAATGCAGGAGGCTCTCGAAGACTATCATGCGCTGAAGGCCTTGCGCAGCGCCAAGCGTGACCCGAAAAACAGAGCGGGCCAGCCCTTCGAACAAGTGGCGCGAAAGCTCGGCTTGCTCTAAAGCCTGCTGCGCACGAATGCTGCCGTGCCGGTGACGATCGAAGCGGAAACGGGGACAAAATGGCCGAGATCGACCTAAGAAATCCGCCTAACGAGATGCCCGACATCGTCGGGTATAGGCCGTCCAATCCGCTCGCCGCGAATTTCAGACCGTATATCTCCGCCGCAACGCGGATGCGGGAGCTGACGCCGGTGCCGCTGATCGTCGGCACTTTGCTCGGCGTCATCTTTGGTGCTTCGTCGCTTTATCTTGTGCTCAAAGTCGGGCTCACGGTCAGCGCTTCAATCCCGGTCGCGGTCATTTCGATCACGCTCTTTCGGCTTTTCTCGAAGTTCGGGATGCGCGACGCGACCATCCTCGAGAACAACATCGTGCAGACCGCCGGCTCGGCCGGCGAATCGATCGCCTTCGGCCTCGGCGTGACCATGCCGGCGATCATGATTCTCGGATTCGATCTCGAGATCACGCGCGTCATGCTCGTCGCGGTGCTCGGGGGATTGTTAGGCATTCTCATGATGATCCCGCTGCGGCGCGCGCTCATCGTCGATCAACACGGGCTGCTCAAATATCCTGAAGGCACCGCCTGCGCCGAAGTGCTGAAGGCGGCCGCGTCACGCGAGGGCATGGATGGAGGGACGACCGCCGTGTCGTCCGAGTTTGAAACACGGACGGGACAGCGCCCGTCCCTCCAGCCTAACGAGAACGCGCCTGTCGACGATGAAGCAGGCGGCGGCAAAACGATCTTCAGCGGCTTCGGGCTGGGATTTCTTTACTACACGGCAATGGAGGCCTTCAAGGCGTGGAAGGAAGTTCCGGAGAAGATTTTCGGTGCGCCTTTTAAGGCCGGATCGATCTCGCTCGAACTCAATCCGGCATTGTTAGGCGTCGGTTACATCATCGGGCCACGGATCGCGTCGATCATGTGCGGCGGCGGCGTTCTCGCCTATCTCGTGCTCATTCCGGCAATCAAATTTTTCGGCGAAGGCGCGACCGGAATTCTCGCGCCCGGCACGATGCCGATCGGCCAGATGGCGCCGGATGATATTCGCGAGGCTTACGTGCTTTACATCGGCGCGGGCGCGGTCGCGGCCGGCGGCATCATCAGCATGGTGCGCTCGCTGCCACTCATCTGGCACGGGATGAAAAGCGGCTTTGCCGATCTGCGGAAATTACGGGGAGAATCTGTCAGCAAACCGGCGCGCACCGATCAGGATTTGTCGATGAAGTTCGTCATCGGCGGCGTCATCGCGATCCTGCTCGCGATCATGATCGCGCCGCAACTGCATCTGCAATGGAACTTGTTAGGCGCGCTCCTCATCGTCGTGATCGGCTTTCTTTTCACGACGGTCTCGTCGCATCTCACGGGCGAGATCGGTTCCTCGTCGTGCCCGACCTCGGGCATGACGGTGGCGACGCTGCTCCTCACTTGTCTGGTCTTTCTCATCGTCGGCTGGACCGGGCCGCATTATTTTGTGACCGCGCTTTCCATCGGCGGCATCGTCTGCATCGCTTCCTCGAACGGCGGAACGACTTCCCAGGATCTGAAGACGGGATTTCTCGTCGGCTCGACGCCGAGACTGCAACAGATCGCGATCCTTGCCGGCAGCCTCGCTTCCGCCCTCGCGCTCGGCCCGATTCTGCTCGGCCTGAATAATTCCTACACGGTCTATGTGCCACCGACGACTTTTCAGAAAATCGAAGCGGGCGCGACTCCCCCGCGGGTGCAGGCGCCGAACCTCCGGCCGTTTCAGGAGAAAATTAAACCGGACACAACCGGCCATTATCGCGTCTTGCATAACGAAAAGGGCGGCGTGAACTCGGTCATTCCCGGTCTCAACCCGGGCGATTATCTGGTTAACGAAGAGGGCGAAGTCGTCTACAAGCTCGAGCACAACTTCCCCTCCAACTTGCGCGCGCCTAACGACGCCGAGCTCGGTCCGCCGGAACGCGTCAGAGGCGCGCAGGCCACCACCGACCCGCAGCTTTACCGGTCCTGGCAGCGCTCCGATCCGAATGGCGGCGCGGCCCAGCGCTTCCTCGTCAACAACCAACGCGAAGCGATCTACCTCGTCGATCCGGGAATCAACGGCACCCACAAAATCCGACCCGACGGCTCGACCGTGACAAAATTCGACGCGCCCAAAGCGACCCTCATGTCCTACATCATCAAGGGAATTCTCGGGCATAAGCTGCCTTGGGCGCTGGTCCTCTTAGGCGTGATGATCTCGATCGTGCTCGAGATGAGCGGCATTCCATCGCTCGCTTTCGCGGTCGGCGTTTATCTGCCGCTTTCTTCTTCCACGCCGATTTTTGTCGGCGGAATGCTCCGCTGGCTGGTCGATCGCTGGCTGCGGCGCCACAAATTTAAAGAGCACGATCTGACGCACGACGAATTGGTCGCGGAAGGCGACAAGAGTTCCGGCGTTCTTCTCGCGTCCGGTTACATCGCCGGCAGCGCGATCACCGGCATTATCATTGCGCTCATGAACCTCGTGCCGAGTCTGGCGGCGACGAGCGATCGACTGACCGCGTGGGCGACCGCGCACAATCCCTTCTTCGCTGGCCCGCACGCCGACCTACTCGCGCTGATTCCCTTTGTCGTGCTCTGCGTCCTGCTTTATCTCGTCGGCCGCGACGTCCTCCTCGCGCCGCGGAAGACGGGATCGAGCTAGCTTTCTCCCTCGCTAACTTCTGCCAGTTCTTTCGGTAGCGAGTGTATCATCTGGTCGGCCAGTTGCTCACGGCAGCGAAACGAAACATCCCGCGGACGGATGAGGCCGGCTGTTGAGGAATCCTTTCTCGCCAATTTCCGTCGGCGCCGCTTAGGGTGAACAGCGAGTGAGCACCCTGACCGAGGAACCGCCAAGCGCGGCGCCAACGACGCAGGTCCGTCCTTACTCGACTCCGATTCTGGTCGCAGTTATTGCGCTTCATCTGCTCTTCGGTGGTCTCGCGGCGCTCTTGGTTGTCTCGCGCTACAGCGCGAGTCGTAAACTGACCTTCAATGCCGGTCCGAAATCGCCGAACTCCAGTGAGCGCGCGCTCGAGCATCGCGTGCAGTTGCAGAAAAAAATGGAATCAATCAGCGCGCTCCCGCTCATCCCGAAGCGCGTCCTCAGCACCGGCGCGACCCAGGTCGTACTTCCACCACTCCCGCAAATCGAAGCGCCCAAGACCGCGCCGCCGACCATGCTGGGCGCGGGCGGGAACGGCGCCGCTTTCGGAACGCGGATCGCGGCATCGTTAGGCCAAGATGGCGGCGGCAACGGCAGCGCGATCAATTTCTTCGGCATCCGCGACCTGAGCACGAGCGTTGTCATTATGATCGACGTCTCCGATTCCATGTTCACGCGGACGGGCGACGCCCGAGGCGGCAAGCTCGTTAGGCAAGGGAAGGAGCAGAATTTTCAGGTCGTACGGGACGAGGCGATCAAGCTCTTGCAAAGCCTCACCCGGCAGACTTTCTTCGGGATCGTGCATTGGGCAGGCGGCGCCTATGTTTGGAAGCCGCAGCTCGTTCCGGCGACGGAAGAAAACAGACGAGCCGCAATTGCGCACATTCAGGAGGACATCGACTACAAGAGCGCGAAAGCGAAGCCCGGCAGACCGGGTGGCACGCGGCACGATTACGCCTTGGGCGAGGCGTTCGCACTCAAACCCGAAACGATCTACATGCTGACCGATGGCAACGCCACCGCCTACCAAAAAGGCGGAGGGTTGAAACCGATCCCGTCGGCGGAAATCTTCCACGCCGCGGAGGAAGGACAAAAAGCCCTAACGAAAAAAGCGCACCTTCACGTCATCTATTATCTCAGCGGCAGGGAAAAACCCGAAGAGGTCGAGATGCTGCGCGGACTGGCGAGCCGCAACGGTGGAAAGTTTCAGAAAGTTGCCGCGAAAGGCCGCAAGGAGAAGTAGCCTTTCGCCTAACGAGGGCACTCGTGCATTTATTCCCTGCCGCTCCCCAGCCGCTCGTTGCCTTCTCCTCCTGCCCACCGAATCTTTAGGCATGCGCAAAGTAAACCTGAACGAAATCGCGGAGGAGGAACGCAGATCTCCGAGAGGCAAATATCACAAGTTCGTCAAAGACATCTCGATCGCGCTCGGTCGCGATAAGGAATCGCTCGATCTTAGGAAACGTCATCCTTTCGACCTCGCGCGTGTCCGGCTTCCAAAGGGCAAAAGCTACTGCCCGTATCACGGCCATGGCGCCGAATCGGAGCTCTACCTCGTTGTCTCGGGACGCGGCATCGTCCGTCATCGCGACGGCAAAACGGAAGTCAACGCGGGCGATTCCTTCTTTTTTCCACCAGGCGAGGCACACCAACTTTCCGCAGCCGAGGAGGACGATTTTGTCTATTACGTAATCGCCGATAATCCGCGCGGTGACACGTGCTATTACCCGGACAGCGGGAAGTGGGTGGTGATCAATGAAGGTGGCGAGGAAGCGATCGCGAAGGGGAGAGAAGCCGACTACTACGAAGGCGAGGAGTAACGGTGGCGGCCGAACTTGCTGCGTTTGGGCTTGAAAGGCGGACCGTAGCCTAACGAATCCGAAAAAGCAGGCGGATCTCGGCACTGAATTCAACCTCAACCGAGTGCAACCTCGGATTATTGCCGCACTTCCGCAGCGATGTTAGAGACTGGGATGGCTTCATGGCGCATATTCGCGAGCAGTTTTTTTTTCGCGCTGGCGCTCTTTTGTGCGTCAAACGTCCAGGCCCAGAAATTTCGGGGACGCCAACTCGTCGACGCCAAACTTGTGGCCGACACCAGCACGGTTGTGCCGGGGCAGCCCTTCACTGCCGGGCTTCTCCTGAAGATGGCGCCGGGCTGGCATACCTACTGGAAGTTTCCCGGGGACGCCGGCATTCCCACCGAGATCAAGTGGCAACTGCCGCCAGGCTGGAAGGCCGGACCGATTCAATGGCCCATCCCGCTGAAGCTGAACGAACCGGGCGACATCCAAATTTACGGCTATCACGACGAAGTCCTGCTCATGGTGCAGTTGACGCCGCCGCCGAAGATTGCGGCCGCCTCGGTCCGCCTCGCAGCCAATGCGGAGTGGCTCGTTTGCGAAAAGGTCTGCATCCCGGGCAGCGGAACGGTGCAGTTGAATTTGCCGGTGGGTGCGACAAGCGCGCCTGCGGAGAGCCATCTTTTCGAGGAATTTCGCAACCGCCTACCGCGATCGCTCCCCGCGAGCGCGCAGAGCGGATTGCACTGGACGCGCCGGGAGAAGGAATTCCGCCTAACGATCGCCGACCCGAGTCTCGCCGACTCGGCAAAGGTTGATTTTTTCCCGCTTCCGCCCGCTTCTGATGTCCTCGGTCATCCGCGGCGCGAACAGACTTCCGCTGGCTCGCTCGTCTTCTCGATTCCGATCGCAACGGCAGCGGCGGGCGAGAAGTCGCTCGACGGCCTGCTGGTGGCAGACGATCACGCCTTCTCGTTAGGCGAAAAACAGACGACGGCGCCGGACAGAAAAATTTCGCGGGTGACCGCGCCGGAGTCGAACAGCCTGGCAAAGCTGCTCCTCTTCGGGTTCATCGGCGGCTTCATTCTCAACCTCATGCCTTGCGTGCTGCCGGTCATCTCGCTCAAGATTTTCGGATTCATCCGGCACGCCGGCGACAGCCGGTCGCGCATTTTCGGCAACGGCCTCGCCTTCACCGCCGGCATCTTCGCCTGGTTCGTCGGGCTGGCTGCGCTCATGGTCGGACTCAAGTCGGCCGGGCACGAAATCACCTGGGCTTTTCAATTTACGAATCCGTATTTCGTCGTCGCGATCAGCGCGGTCGTGCTCGTCTTCGCGCTCAATCTCTTCGGCGTATTCGAGATCATGCTGCCGGCTGCGGCGACGACCGGGCTTGTCGGCTGGAGCGCGCGGGAAGGTTACGCCGGTTCTTTTTTCCAAGGCGTCTTCGCCACCGTCCTCGCCACGCCGTGCACCGCACCCTATCTCGGGACCGCGCTCGGTTTCGCTTTCGCGCAATCGGCCGCGATTATCTTCGGCATGTTCATCGCGATCGCGGCCGGAATGAGCGCGCCCTATTTGCTCCTCAGCGCGCAACCCGCCTGGCTGCGCTTCGTGCCCCGGCCGGGCCCGTGGATGGTGCGGGTGAAGCAATTCATGGGCTTTCTTCTCCTCGGGACATTGCTCTTCCTCCTCTGGGTGATCGGCGTGGCGCGCGGGATCGATGCCGCTATCTGGGTGAGCGCTTTTCTGCTCGCGCTCAGCATTGGCTGCTGGATGCTCGGCTCTTTTTCCACCCCGGGTGCTTCGGTCGGCCAGCGTTGGACCGTTTTCGCTCTCATCCTCCTGCTTGTCGTCGGGAGTGGTTTTTATTTTATCGGGGAAAAATTCCGCGCGAGCATGACCACCGGCTCCAGCCTAACGACTGCCGGCTGGATCCCCTTCAGTCCCGACCGCCTCCAATCCGAACTCGCGCAGGGCCACAGCGTCTTCCTCGATTTTACCGCCGCCTGGTGCATCACCTGCAAATTCAACGAAGCCGCCGTTCTCGAGAGCGCCGCCGTCAAGGGCGCCTTCGATCGCTACGACGTCGTGAAAATGAAAGCCGACTGGACAAATGCCGATCCCGTCATCACAAAAACTTTAAAACGATTCGGCCGCGTCGGTGTCCCATTATACGTGCTCTATCCGGCGTCGAATCCCAGGCAACCGATTGTCCTGCCGGAACTCCTCACCCAGACACTCGTCCTCGATCATCTGCGATCCGCCGCGCCGAAAGTCGCGGCGCGAAAATAACCTTATGAAAAACGTCCTGCTCTCATTCACTCTCTCCATCCTCTCCGCCGGCCTTCTGAGCGCATCTGAAGCGCCCAGGATTGGCGCGTCCGCGCCGAATTTCAGCCTGCCCGACGCCGGTGGGCAGACCTACTCGTTAGGCGAATACAAGGGGAAATATGTCGTTCTGGAATGGTTCAATCCCGGCTGCCCCTTCGTGCAAAAGCATTACAAGAGCGAGAACATGCAGAACCTGCAAAGGGAGTTCACCCTCAAAGGGGTCACCTGGCTCACGATCGATTCCTCCGCCCCGGCCACGCAGGGCAATCTCTCGCCCGAGGAAGCGAAAAAGCAGATGAATGATTGGAAGATGCATTCGACCGCGCTCCTCCTCGATCCGAGCGGAAAAGTCGGCCACGAATACCACGCCACAAACACGCCCCACATGTTCGTCATTAATCCGGAAGGAAAAGTGATCTACGAAGGCGCGATCGACAGCAAAGCCTCGACCGACATCGAAGACATCAGGAGTGCGACCAATTATGTGAAGGCTGCACTTGAGGAGGCGATGGCGGGCAGACCGGTCGCGATCTCGCAGACGAGAGCCTACGGTTGCGCGGTGAAATATGCGGACTGAGAGGGCGTCTGAAAAGCGCGGCGCCCTATTCTCTCTTCGCTGCGGGAACCTGGCGATTGTTAGACCGGCTTGGCGAATAAGCGGCTCCCAAGCCGGAGGAGCGCGAGCGGCGTCAGCCTAACGAGAAGCATCCCGAACTTCATCAGCGCTCCCGGAATCACGATCGGCCGGTTGTGCTCGACTCCATGCAAAGCGTCCGCCACCACCTGCTCGACTGCGACGTAAACCGCCGTCGGTCCCGGTATGCCCGCGCCACTCGATGGGCGCCGCGCCACGTCAGTGAATTCGGTTTTCACCGGGCCGGGACAAAGCGCGGAAATGTGAATCCCCGTTCCCTGCAGTTCGCCCCGCAGCCCTTCGGTGAAACTGGTCACATAAGCCTTTGTCGCCGCGTAGACCGCGAAATTCGGAATCGGGAGAAAACTTGCCGACGAGCTCACGTTCAAAATCGCGCCGCGCTTTTGTGCGATCATCGCCGGCAGGAGCGCGCGCGTCAGCCGGGTCAGCGCCACCATGTTGACTTCCAGCATGCTTTCGATCCGCGCGGACGCGGAAGTCGCAAACGAGCCGAGGTCGCCGAGACCGGCGTTGTTGATCAGAAAATCGATCGCCGGTCGACGCCCCATCGCCCATTCCATCAGCGCATCGACCTCAGCGTGTCGCGACAAATCGATCGTCTGGAGTTCCACCTGCAATTGTGGATGGCGCGCCAGCAATTCATCGCGCAGTTCCTCCAGTCGTTGCCGGCGCCGCGCCACCAGCACCAGCCCGGCCGCCCGCCCGCCCAATTGCCGCGCCAGCTCGCGCCCAATCCCGGCCGAGGCTCCCGTGATCAGGGCGTGGCAAGCTTCGAGCCGGATCATGATCCGCTTTTCGTTAGGATCGGCTCCAGCACGCGCCAGACATTCTCCGCCACAATCTTCTGTCCGGTCGGCGTGGGATGAATCTGATCGGCCTGGTTCAAATTGGCGTGGCCGCCCACTCCTTCGAGGAGAAATGGAACGAGGGCGGCGTGATTTGCGCGCGCCAGCTCAGGGAATATCTGCCGAAAGCTGGCCGCATATTCGAGGCCGAGATTTGGAGGCATTTGCATTCCGGCGATGATGATTTTCACCTCCGGATATTTTGCTCTGACGCGGTCGATGATCTTTTGCAGGTTTGCTTTTGTCTGCGCCACCGGCAGGCCGCGCAAGCCGTCGTTCGCGCCCAGTGCAAGCACAAGCACCTCGATTTTTTTTTGCAGGACCCAATCGAGTCGCGCGAGCCCGCCCGCGCTCGTGTCGCCGCTGATCCCGGCGTTGACCACGTCGAAAGGAAGATTTTTTTTGCGAATCTTTTCCTCAATCAAAGCCGGGTAGGCCTGCTCCGGCGCGACCCCGAGGCCGGCCGTCAAACTGTCGCCGAGAAAGAGGATCGTCCCGCCGCAAGCCGAGCTCGCAAGAATGAGCGCGAGGAGCGCGCAAACAAATTGGCGTCGCATTATTTTCCCCATGCGCGCCGTGTCGCCATCGCGTAAGCAAACCGCGCTGCCCGGCAGCGTCAATGAACTCGTTTCCAATTCTCCAGGTCCGCGACCTAACGAAAAGCTATCCGACCGGCGCGGGCCGCTTGACGGTGCTCGAAAAGATTTCCTTCGCGCTCGCGCCGGGCGCGACTTGCGCGATTCTCGGTCCCTCCGGCAGCGGCAAGACCACGCTCCTCGGCCTGGCGGCCGGATTGGATCTGCCGACTTCCGGTTCCGTGCTGCTGAATGGCGTCGATCTCGGCGCGATCGGTGAGGACGAACGCGCGCGGGTGCGGAACGAGCTGGTCGGTTTTGTCTTCCAGAATTTTCAGCTCATTCCAACACTGACCGCGCTCGAGAACGTGACGGTGCCG